>NZ_JBWJVK010000006.1:0-131334 GCF_056428945.1 Flavobacterium sp. GNP010
AGAACTATACCATCATTAACACTTTAGGTCAAATTATAAAAGCTAAAAAAATAGACTCAGAGGCTGACCTTAGTATCAATGTTTCCAATCTAACACAAGGGATCTATTTTTTAAAACTAACAAAAAATCAATCCGAAACTAAAACAATTCGGTTTATTAAAAAATAAATAACATAAAATGAACTAAAAAAGGATTGAAGTTTTCGGTCCTTTTTTAGTTTTATCAAATGGATACCTTAAATTTGTACCATTATAAAACACTTGCTTTGAAGATTTTTCACTCTATAAACGATTTCAACTCCACAAAAAAAACAATATTAACCTTAGGCACTTTTGATGGAGTACATATTGGGCATAAAAAAATCCTAAAAAAAATAACCAAAAATACGGAAAATCAAAAATACGAAAGTTTGGTCCTTACTTTTTTTCCGCATCCTAGAATGGTACTTCAAGAACATTCTGATATTAAGTTGCTCAATACAATTGACGAAAAAATTGATTTGTTAGAACAAATCGGCATAGAAAATCTAGTCATACATCCGTTTGACGAAGCGTTTTCGAGACTAACCGCTGAAGAATTTGTACTAAACATTCTAGTAAACCGCTTTCGGATCCAAAAAATAATTATTGGTCACGATCACAGATTTGGAAGAAATAGAACAGCAAATATTGATGATCTTATTGGCTATGGTAAAGAATATGGTTTTGAAGTAGAACAAATATCCGTTCAAGAAATAAATGATATTTCTGTGAGTTCTACAAAGATCAGAAATGCTTTGACTGCCGGCGATATGGATCTAGCAAATGATTACTTAGGTTATGATTATTTTCTAACAGGAAATATTATTCAAGGCAAAAAGCTGGGAAGAACCATAGATTTTCCAACTGCTAATTTAGAGATCGCAGAAGACTATAAATTAATACCACAAAATGGTGTTTACATTGTAAAAAGCACCATCAATGAGCAAATCGTATTTGGAATGATGAACATCGGGTTTAACCCAACAGTAAAGGGCGAAACTCAAACAATAGAAATTCATTATTTTGATTTTAACGCTGATCTATACAATCAAAAAATCAGTGTTTCTGTTTTGCATCGATTGCGTACAGAACAAAAATTCGACTCGATAGCGCTTCTAAAAGCACAACTCCAAAAAGACAAAAAAGCAGCATTAAGCTACTTGAACAAGTTTTAATTAAGTATAAAATCTTTCTTAATTTTCATAAAACATTACCTTTTTTTCTTTAAATTTGAAAATAATACATTTTTTATTCAAAAAAAATTCTTTTTCAACTTTTAAAAATGCTTGTTATGAAACTACCCAAAGAACTACTAAACGGAATCATTATAATACTAGGAATTGGAATCTATTTCTTAATCATGGAACTTTTGGGCCTAGCTGATATTTATATTCTTCGTGTTTTTAACGTGCTTTTTATTTTTTATGGTACTAATAGAACTCTTAAATCTAATTTTGCAGAAGGAAAAACTAATTTAGCGAGTAATTCTGTATCTGCATTAGCAACATCTTTGATAGGTGTTATCTTGAGCATAGCCGCCTTAGTTGCATATAGTTTTGCGAAAGGTGGAGAAAAATATATTGGATCATTATCTAAAACGTTTTTGTTTGGTGGTGAACCATCTGTAATGACGTATTCTATCTCTTTGTTATTTGAAGGAATTAGCTCAGCAATAATAGTAACTTTCATGCTACTTTTATATTGGGATACTCGCTATTCCTCTGACAAACATGGAAACAAATCTTAAAAAAATTAGTGTTAGCAAATAATATTTAAAACACCTCCGTCACATTAAATTATCGTTCACAGTTCCGTTGGTAAATACTAAACCGTGAATAACAGAAGAGGAGAATTAGAAATTAAAAAATTAGGTGCCGACTAATCATGTGATTTCTAAAATACCAAACCTCAACTAAAATAGCACTTAAATTCCTTTTCAATGGTATTGCATTGCTTCTTTAGAACAATTTAACTACTTTTGGGACACTAAAAAAGTGCATCGATGAGTATTACAAAACACAATTGGACGAAGGACGAAATTATCGCCATTTACAATAAACCCATGATGGATTTGCTTTTTGAAGCAGCTTCAATCCATAGAGAACACCACGATCCAAACGTGGTTCAAGTCTCGACCTTGTTATCCATAAAAACAGGCGGATGCCCTGAGGACTGCGGTTATTGTCCACAAGCAGCGCGTTACCATACTGAAATTGAAGGAAATGATTTAATGTCTGTTAGTCAAGTAAAAGCACAAGCTTTACGAGCAAAATCCAGTGGCTCCTCACGTGTATGTATGGGAGCAGCGTGGAGAAACGTAAAAGATGGCCCCGAATTTGACCAAGTGCTTGAAATGGTTCGTACCATAAACAAACTGGACATGGAAGTGTGCTGTACTCTAGGAATGATAACTGAAAATCAAGCACACCGATTAGCGGAAGCAGGATTGTATGCCTACAACCATAATTTAGACACCTCAGAAGAGTATTATAAAGAAGTGATTTCAACACGCGGATTTGAAGACCGTTTGCAAACTATAGAAAATGTTCGTAAAACGAATGTTACTGTATGCAGCGGAGGAATAATTGGCATGGGTGAAAGTATCGAAGACAGAGCCGGAATGCTGGTAGCACTTTCTACTTTGAACCCACAACCTGAATCAGTACCAATTAATGCTTTGGTTGCCGTGGAGGGCACTCCTATGGAAGAGGAAAAACCAGTTGAAATTTGGGAAATGATACGAATGGTAGCGACCACAAGAATCATCATGCCAGAAACTCAAGTGCGTTTATCAGCCGGGAGAATGAACATGAGTCGTGAGGGGCAAGCTATGTGCTTTTTTGCTGGTGCAAATTCTATTTTTGCAGGAGATAAATTATTGACTACACCAAATCCTGATGTAAATGAAGACATGAAAATGTTTGAAATGTTAGGTTTGAATCCACAAAAACCTTTCACAAAAGTCTCTCAACCACAAACCGTTGAAGCTGAAGACTCTCAATTTGCCCCATTAGGTGAAAAACCAAAATGGTCAAGACCAGGACATACAATTGAACGAAATCTTGAAGCATCTGGCAAAGAAAAATAAATTTAGAGTCCCTTTATCATACAAACCATCTGTTTAAAACAGGTGGTTTTTTTATGAAGTCAAATTAATAAATTACCTTCCGAACCATTGACAGACCATTTTGAAGAAGTATTGTTACCAAAACTACTTGATTTTTAGCTTTTACGGTAGAAACCAAAAAATCCATTTCATTTATATTGTTTTTAGCGAACATTTTTCGTCCCGCCAAATCATGTATTGCAATTGAATAGATATTTTCTTTTTTAGAATGTATGATCAACTGCTCGTTTTTACGAAACACTACAACTGATTCATTGTCTTTTACGAGATCATTCAATGCTAAAGTCTTATCAGTAAAACGCAAAACAAAACGTTCATTAAAAACTCCAACTGCAGTAGTAAAAGTGAAATTTTCGTTTTTTAAATTAACACTAGTATTATTAAATTTATCTTCGATAAAAACATTTTGGCTCGAAAAAAACGCATCGGTTTGATCTATTTTAATTGTAAATGAACCCGCTATGGTTGTAGAATATCCTAATTTTATTTCATCTGTTGCAGCAAAAGGCAAAGCCCTGCCTTGAATTGCTAAATATTTATCTTTAACAATGCTGTAAAAATCTAAATATTGGTTACCATTAAAACTTTCTCCATCAAATGAGGCATCTAATCCATTTGTTGCTCTATTTGCGTAACCCACTAATATTTGCTTAAAAGCGCCTTGATTATTAAATAAATTCAACCAAATTCGATGCTTCTCAACCTCATTTTGTTTTGCTTTCTTGTCCCCATTAAATCTAAAAAAACTAGAATTCTGTCCAAATAGCCGCATGGAATTATTAAACTTTAAGTCACCAGTATTATTTATACTTGTAACAAAAAAAGATTGGCCAGAGGCTATATTCCCGTCCGGTTTTGAAGTACTCACACCTGAACTCAACGCTGCATTCGTACCAACACCTCCCAGCAGATTATATGTTGCATAATCATCCGAAGTATATAAATTATTAGTTATAGCAGTATTATGTGTCCAGAGGTATATGGTTCCATCTAAATTGACACTGTTTTCAATTAAAAATAAATTGGCATCAAGAGCTGAGGGATAAGGATTTCCAACTAGATTCGACGTACCTGAAGCGCCAATAGGCACGGTCACCAGCCCGTTATTCGGAACTCCGGTAAATACCGCTTCGTGAATGGCAGTAACTGAAACCGAAAAAGATTCTGGGCCACGTATAATATATCCTTTTCCTAGTGTCATTACGGCATTTGCATCCTCACTTAACCAAGAATCTAATCCCGCATTAAATGAATAAAACTTATCTAAACGTGTATTGGGTGAAACATCAATCAATTTTTGATTTACAACAGGAGTAGACCAATAGGTATAATCCGTTTTCAGGATTGGTGTCGTTTTTCGCTTTAGCAGAATAATCCCCGTATTGATAACTTGATCTTCTGACTGATAAAGTGCCGCATTGTTTTCTAAAATCAAGGTACCCGCACCAGAATAATCAAAAACTAAACCCAAAGTATTTCCATTTGCTACAGTCACTGTATTTCCTGAACTAATAGAACATGAACATGCATTTATAGTGGAAATAGGTGTGTAACTAGCATTAAAAATAAGTGTTCTTTCTTCTGATGGCAATCCGTTACCCCAAGCTATTCCGTTCCATATAGAACTATTGGTACACAATTTAATACGGGCTACCCTATGCTTTGTTATGCCAGAAACAGAATTGAAACTTCCCCCGATAATTACTTTATGATTTACCGTAAAACAAGCACTATACAACGAGCCGTTTAAATTTACTAAAAAGGTTGGATCATAAACTCCAGATGAGAGTAATCTTAGCATTCGTTTTACAGCAAAACCATTAAACGTTCCAGAGAAAGTACCTCCTACTAACATCCGATCATCGGGTTGAACCAAAATACATCTCACGTCACCACTACTAAGACCAGTACCAGAATTGAAAGTTACATCTAAACTTCCGTCGCCATTTAGTCTCAGGATTCTCTTTGCGGAGAGACCTTTATACGTTAAAAATGCCCCTCCAACAATCAATTTATTATCAGATTGGAAAGCTAAAGCATATACATTTTTATCAAAACCACTGCCTATCGAAAAACTAGAATCAATACTTCCATCTGAATTTAAGCGAACTATTCGATTAAATGAATAAGTATTAAAGGTTGTGAAACGGCCACACAACACTATTTTTCCGTCTGGCTGAAGCACTATGGCTTCGACAATTGCATCTGCTCCTAGACCTGTGTTAAAAGTAAGGTCAATACTTCCATCGGGCAATAATCGGGCAATTCTATTCACTGCTATTCCATTGTAGCTTGTAAAATTTCCTGCTATAATTATTTTACCATCAGGTTGTAATTCAAGTGCATAAATAATATTATTAGCCCCAATTCCAGTTATAAAGCTTGGATCTAACATCCCAGTAGACAAAACTCTTGCTATTCTATTAGCAAGTAAACCGTTGTAAGATGTGAAAGTTCCAGCGATAACAACTTTATTGTCTGGTTGCAAAAGGGCACTTCGAACAGTATTATTTGCACCAATACCACCACTATTAAATGTAGAATCGATTGAACCATCATCCGCCAATCGTGCTATTCTGTTACAAAAGATACCATTAAATTTAGTAAAATTACCAAATGCCATCGTTTTATTATCGGATAATGCCAGCACCTTCAAAACCGAATTGTCAAAACCTACTCCAGCAGTGAGAAATGCAATATCTAAAGCTCCGAATGGATCAACTTTAGCCAAACGTCCTTGATTTTGCGAATCGAAAACAGAGAAAGAACCTGCTATATACCAAGAACTATCTCCTGCAATTGCAAGATCCAACACTGATGCAGAAAATGGACCAGCCCCAATATCAAATAAGGGATCCATGATTCCTAACGGATTTAAAACGATCATTCTATTAACATCAACTCCGTTATAAGTGCCTGTAAAAGAACCTCCAACCGCAATAAATCCAACTGCATTTAATTTAATAACCTCAACTACACCCGAACTAAATCCCAAACCTAAAACGAAAGTTCCATCAATTGAACCGTCCGTATTTAGGCGAATAATTTTATTAGCTGTATTTCCGTTATAACTTACAAAATCCCCACCCGCAATAATTTTTCCATCTGGCTGTATCGCAAGAGCTGACACTGAAGCGTTGAAGCCCAAACCTGTTGAAAATGAAAGATCTGGACTACCATCGGCATTTAGTCTAATTATTTTACTATTACTTATTCCGTTAAAAAAGTCAAAAGATCCTGAAAGAATGATTTTGCCATCCGGTTGTATCTGGACTTCTTCTACAACACCACTAGCACCTAATCCTATTACGAAATCAGTATCTACAGTGCCGCTAGGTAATAACCTAACAACACGATTAGCAGTAACTCCGTTGTATTTTGTAAAACTCCCTGCAACAATGATGCTCCCGTTTGATTGCAAAGCTAAACTATACACTATCCCACTACTGGCGGCTATCTGAGTATTGAAAGATGCGTCAATTGATCCGTCATTATTCAGTCGAATTAATCGGTTTGCAGCCACACCATTAAAGCTAGTAAATGCACCTCCTAAAAGTATTTTCCCGTCTGGCTGTAGTAAAGAACAATACACTTTACCATTAAAACTAGTCCCTAAATTAAAAAAGGTGTCTTTACTCCCGTCTTGAAACAATCGACATAAATAAGGAGTTGCAGTTCCGTTAAAATTGAGATAATCGCCCCCTACAATCAATTTACTATCGGATTGTACCGAAACTGTTCTAACGGTATTATCAAAACCATCCCCTTGCAAACCATCATCATAAACGTTAAATGTGGAGTCAGATTTTCCTTGCTGGGAATACGTCTTATTTTGAAGGGGGAAACCAAATACTATGATAAGAAATACTAAAACTATTTTCAAATTTAGAGGAACTTTATGCCATTATTACGGGACTTTTCTACCCATAAAATTTAAGCTTTGATTTATAAAGTCCTAAATTAGAGACAATAAAATTATTGTGCAATACCCACATTTAGTGATATTTACAAAAAAAAACCCAACTTAAATGAAATCAAGTTGGGTTAACATATCTATTTTACTAATGATCAAAGTAAGCTTTTACATAATTTTTTTAGTAATTACATTTCCATCCCCTAAAACTACTTTTACAATCAGGATTTGTTGTGTAATATTATTATTTACGATACGATATTCGGCACTGTTAATACTTTGTTTATCGAAAATTTTTCTTCCAAGTATATCAAAAATTGTGATTCGTTCTATAGATTCAGTTTCTGATTTTATTTTCAATTCATTTTTATATTTTGATATAATAATAGCATTTTCAAGCGGCGATACGCCATCAATCCCTAATGTCTTTTGAGTAAAACGCAATACAAAACGATCGTTAAAAGTACCTGCCTGAGTGGTAAAAGCGTAAGGTGCTATTTTTAAATCATGGACAATATTTAGTACTTTATCCTCAACAAATATATTTTGCGTTTTTAATATTCCATCCGTTTGATCGATTCCGATGTTAAAGTTTCCTGCTACAGAAGACCTAAAACCTAACTGCACTTCGTCATTTTCGTCAAAAGGCAATGCTCTACCTTGAATTACAAGGTTTTTCTCTTGATTAACACTGTAAAAGTCTACAAATTCATTTGCATCATACGTTTCACCATCATATCCATTATCAAAGTTATTTGTTGCTCCTGTCACATAACCCACTAAAGCCTGTTTAAAAGCACCTTCATTGTTAAATAAATTAAGCCAAACCCTATTTTGTTCAACAGCTGATGCTGTTTTGGCATTTTTAGTTGTTCTAAAAAACTGAGAATTCGTACCTGAAATTGCTCCCACACCTACTCTCATACTATTGTCAAACAAGATAGAACTTCCTGTGATAGAAACTTTACTACTGGCAAAAAAGGATTGTCCTGCTGCGATTTTACCCGTTGGGATATTCGGATTAGTAGCTGTTTTATCTGCATCGCTGGGTGCAGCGGCAGTTGCTGTTCCTCCTGTAAGATTGTACGACGCATAGTCATCGCCTGAATAAGCAAAGGTTCCTGAACCTGGATTAGATACTCCTATACCAATAGATGTATTGTGCGTCCAGAAATAAAGAGTTCCGTCTAATACTCCTGCATTGTCAGTTAAAAATTTATTAGCATCCAATGCTGATGGATAAGGATTTCCTATTAGATAGGATTTATCAGGAAAAATACCTGATAGCGAATAGTTTCCATTATTTGGAACACCATTAAAAGTAGCAAGATAAGGACCTGGAGGCCATGGTAAACTTGTAATTGTTGTTTCTGGCCCTCTGATTATATATCCTTTCCCTTCTGACATAATAGTTGCAGATGATTCTTGTTTCCAGTCTTCTGATCCTGCCGCAACTTCGTAAGAATAAAATTTACCATTTAATGTTCTGGGTGAAACACCACCTAATGTAAATCCTAATACAGGTGAAGACCAATAGGTATAATCTGTATTTCGTATTGGGGTTGTAAGCCTTTTGTAATTGATATTCCCTATATTAACAACATTATTAATTTGTACTAGACTTGCATCGTCTTCAAATGTTAATGTACCAGACCCATTTACAGTAAGCTTATCTTGAAGTTTAAGCGTAACTCCTGATGCAACTGTTGCAACAACACCTGTGTTGACCGTACAATTGCAAAGCTCCACATTAGTAGCTATGGCTGTATTAGAGTTTATAATACCTAGCATATCAATAGTAGGTGTCACTGACCAAGTAGATCCTGAATAGGTTGTAGTAATTACGGGATCAATTATCACATTTCCTGTAGGCGTAGAGGTACAAGTCCCACTTGTTATAGCAAAGGCGTAGGTTCCAGGTGCTAGACCGGTAATAGTTGTTTCTGATCCTGTACCAGTAATTGATTCGCTTGACGAGCCACTTCTAACTATTGTCCAAGAACCAGAAGGCAAACCAGTTAATCGAACACTTCCTGATGTAGTAATGCAATTTGGCTGAACCGTTGTTGCTACAATAGGTTTTTCTAGAGGCACGAAAGATGACGAAAACCGAACTCTTGCCTGACCCGCAGCTTCAAAATACTCTAAAACAAAATTGGTATTCCCACTAAGATAAACTGAATAAGTTAGTTCTTGATATGCATGTATAGTCCAGTCATTTATAACATATGTAGCACCCCCATCTAAACTTAAACGATACCCATCATCGGCACCTACGGTAAAAGTATAGCATCCTGCTGGCAAATTCCTATTCATTTTAAAACGGACAGCATAATTATCCGCATAAGAACCACATATACCTGTCCCCGAAATAGAAGCATTAGCAAGATTTAAGTCAAATGTTTCTAATTGAGAAATGCTACCTACAAAATTCGTACTAAAGTTACTATTTTCTGGATTTGCACCTGGATAGACATACCCTATCCAAGAATTATTACCATACGATACTTGATCTCCTATTGCTGTTCCCACTGTGATGGTTGCACTACCAGTTAAGTTTGTCGAGCAATTTGTAGAACTTGGATTTGATACATTCACAAGATTATAAACAAAATTCCCTGTTGTTGCAGTTGAAATCGTTATGTTGACTGATGCATTTGCCCCTACCGGAACCACGACATTTGTTCCTCCATTGATATTGTATGTCACATTCACATTATATGCTTGTGGATTTGAAATTGTAACAACTGGAGCTGTTGCCCCAACGCATACCGAAGCAGTTCCTGAAATACTTGCATTAGTTGGCAAATCGAATACTTGTACAGGCAAAGTTCTAATGGCACTGCTACCACATCCATTCACAGCTGCTACTTGTAAATCTCCTGCTGTTGCAGTGGATGTAAACGTTACGGCAACTGACAAACCGTTTCCAGCTGGAGTAATTACCCAGCCTGTAGCGCTAGTGGTCCAAGTATAGCTTGTTGCATTAGTTACTGGAGCAATACTAAAAGACCCGGTTGCAACCTTACATTGATTGGCCGAACCAGTAATAGTATCGGGAATAGCAGGTATACCATTACTAGTTGCTACAGTTACTGCGCTTGTAAAAAATTCGCATGTTCCAGAACCTAATGTTGTAGGCCTAAAAATTCTTCTAAAATAGCGCACATTATTGGGAGCACCTGCACCAACAGCAACTGCCGGCACAGTGTAGTCTCGAGCTGTAGCCCCCGAAATATTAGAAAAAATTGTATTATCCGTTGATGATTGCCACTGATAAGCGGTATTAGTGTTTGCGTTACAACTAATAAGATTTGAACCTATTATAGTAGTAGTTCCATTCGAACACAAAGCCACATTGGGTGCACTAGAAATAGTATTACCTGAACCATCAAAGGGAGTTAAACTAAAACCTAAAACATTCCCTCCAGCATTTTCATAATAATCTAAAACTATAACACTATTACCTGTTAGATTTATCAAATTGTTGCAATATGAAGTATTCCCTTGCTCTACCCAACGATCGAAAACGCGCACGCCGTCAACATAAACGCGCACTCCATCATCACCATTGACATTCAAAACGTAACAACCAGCTGTTCTGGTAGATCTCATACGATATCTAACTGCAAATGACTCCGTGTAGATTGAAGTTCCAGAAGAACTATTCTTTGTAATGGGCAAACAAGCTGTATTACCACCAAAAGTAGCACTAATTGTTTCCGAAGGAACTGTAAAAAATCCTTCATAATTTGCATTTGTAAAAGGAACCGTATTTGTAGATAAAGGATTTGGTGATGGAAAGCCTCCAGGACTACCTCCTCCACTATAATTATAAACATGTCCTATCCACTGATTTACACCCAAAGCTGTTTGATCATCTGTAGCATTTCCTCTTATAACTTCAAACATCGATATTGATCCTGCTGTATCAACAGTATTGTCATTAACACAGGCCCCCCTAGACACAAGCACTTTTATTTGCCCTGTAATTGGTGATACCCAGTTCAAAATCGATACACCTGATGCACCTGAAATAAAACCTCCCGCAAGACTCGAATCATTAGCGGCATTAAGAATTGTTATGTTTTCATTGTTCGAAAAAAGATTTCCAATAGTAAAGCGATAAGTAGATCCTAGCAACACATTTACTAAAGCATATTGACCAGCACTTACATTTGCAGTATTTATAGGTGTTCCAATACATGACGGGAAAGTATATGTGCCCACAGATGTAAGCGGTGTTCCCGTAAATGCACATTGTGAATAACTCGATGAAAAACACATTAAACCGATTATTAATAAAAGTAATTTTTTATTCATATCAGAGGGTTATGAGAGGGTAATCATATTTTATATTTAGGCGTAGTATTTCAGATTTTATAAATACATACAAAATAGCAACATATTTTAATTTAAAAACAAATTAATCGATGTACTACTTTTTTTAACGATGAAGCACACAATAACCACCATACAGAATGACTTATTAAAAACTTCTATGCAATTAGCTTTATCCAAATAATAAATTTTAAGTTTTAATAAAAAAATACTGATAAATAACATTAAAAGGATTTGAAAATTGGTTTGATCTTAGCGTGATTTACGAATAATTTTACCAATCAAATTTGGATTTGAATCGCTATCGTTAATATTTGTTTATCACCAGTTTATACTCTAATCAAATCTTTATTAACCATCGTCAATCAGACAATGTTACTTTTCAAAAAAACTCCTCCAATAGGTTATTAGGTCCTATTGTTGCATTTTTGCTCTTTTATTAAAAATCTTAACTATGAAAGATGTTTTTTCTGTTCAGGAGGCTTTAAAAAAAATAGAGCATTATTGCGCCTATCAGGAACGATGCCATGACGAAGTGGTTCAAAAACTACGAACTATGAAAATGGATACTGATGAAATTGACACCATTATTGTCAAACTCATACAAGATAATTTCTTGAACGAGAGTCGCTTTGCGTGCAGTTTTGCTAGAGGAAAGCATCGCATTAAATTTTGGGGGAAAATCAGAATTGTAAACGAACTCAAATTCCGTAACATAGGCCAATACAACATCAATCTAGCGCTAAAAGAAATTTCAAATGAGGAATATTTAGACACTTTTGATAAAATAGCTCTACGGAATTGGGACAGCATCAAAGAAACTAATCTTCAAAAAAAGAGAAAAAAATTCTGTGATTACTTACTCCGAAAAGGGTTTGAAAGCAACTTGATTTATGACAAGGCAAAAGAACTAGAGCGACAGTAAAACACTCACCGCATTACCTCCAAAACCTACTGCATTGATCAATACTTTTCTAATTGGTTTCGTTTGTTTTTGTGCCTCCGCAAAAGGAACTCCAATAAACGTATTGTGTTGCATCATTAAGATAGCAAGTTCCATACTCAAAATCCCGGAAGCACCAAAAGTGTGTCCAATTTTCCACTTATTGGTAGTCAATAAAGGCAGGCTTGTACCAAAGATTTTCTCAATTGCTTTATATTCTGTAATGTCACCTTTTATCGTTCCAGGGGCATGCATGACAACAACATCCACTTCTGATAAATCGGTATTTTCTAAAGCCATTTTCATCGATTTTTGAAAGCAAGTTGCTTCTGCTGAAATCGAAATATTGTGTTCCAGAACTTCTGTCGCATACCCTATACCTTCGATAAAGGCCAATGCATTTTCTTTTTTTCCGTTTTCTAAACAGCAAACACCTGCTCCTTCTCCTAAAATCATCGTACTTTGTGTTTTGTTTAAATCGAAAGCACGATTAGGATATGCCTCTTCGCTGCGAGAATAAATCTTGAGCGCACGCATTTGAGCGATCGTGAAATCCGTTAATGGCGCTTCACTACCACCAACCAAAAACTTATCAGCCATTCCGGATCGGAGCCAAGCCACGCCGTTTAGAACTGCATGTAAAGCAGTAGAACAGGTAATAGAATGTGAAATTTCTGGACCGGAACTTTGCAAATCATGGGCAACCCATGAAGAAATGTTTCCCAAAGTCGTGGTTGGAGAAGCCAAAGTTTGTGCTTTGCCAGTTTTTATATACTCCTGATGGTGTTTTTCAAATAAATCTGTTGCACCACGAGAGGAACCCATGTTGATTCCAAAAACGTCATTTGAAGACCAACCTGCCTGCTGAACTGCTTTTCGGGAAACTTCGATAGCATAAAGAACCGATTTGTCAAGGAATTTATATTTGGTATCTGACATTTTAAGCGCTTCTATTCCATCAACAGCGTCTACACTTAGTGGTGCTATAAATGTTGCTGCATTATCTTTTATTTCTTTAACAAAATAATGTTTATCATTGAGATAATTTTGCCAGATTACAGTAGGATCGTTTCCTAATGGAGATATTGATGAAAGTGCGGTAATAGATATTATTTGTGACAAGATGTTTGGATTTTATTACGCAAAGATTCGAAGAGAATTTTCGCAGAGATTCACAAAATTCAAAAAGAGAAATCAGCTTGGCGAAACTTAATTTTTCACTTTGTGACTTTGAGCAATAATTTTTTATTTACCCACAAAGGTCGCAAAGTTTTTCGCAAAGTGCGCAAGGTTTACCTCCGAATAGCGAACTTTAGATTACTTTGAGTACTTTATATTTCTAATATTGACTTGCAAGTCCGAGACATGTTTAGATTTCACAGCAGTATCTGATTGAAAACAGGGTTCTTTTTAGCCCTGATAGCAGTGAAAATCCTTTATTGCCTCCTTTCTTTAAGGAGGCAATAAAGATTGTAGCGAATAGCAGGAATAGCTACAAATTTAAACTACATCAAGGGCTTCTTCGACTACCTGATATACTTTTTGCAACTGCTGTTCCGTAATGACATAAGGAGGTAAAATGTAAACGATATTCCCGACAGGTCGCAAAATCACTCCGTTTTCGATAAAAAAATCATAGAGCTTGTTGCGTAATGTTCCATAATAAGTCGCCGTACTTTCGGTTTTAATTTCTAAAGCAAAAATGACTCCCAAAACTCGGGTTGTCGATACTTGCGGATGATTTTTGACACGCTTTTCAAATTCCAAATGACTATGATTAACGCGAACAATATTGGCTTGCATTTCACTGGTTTGTAACAATTCTAAACTAGCTAATGCTGCCGCGCAACCCGTAGGATTTGCAGTAAAAGTATGCCCGTGAAATAATGCCTTATTTATATCATCATCATAAAAAGCATCAAATAAGTCTTGTGTAAAAGTCGTAATTGCCATTGGGATGGTTCCGCCTGTCAATGCTTTAGACAAGCACATCATGTCTGGTTTTTCTACCAAATAATCTGTCGCAAATATTTTTCCGGTTTTTCCAAAGCCTGTCATCACTTCGTCTGCAATCGTAAGAACGCCATTTTCTTTACAAATCTGCATCAATTTATCTAATGATTCTGGCTCATAAATTACCATTCCAGCGGCACCTTGCACCAAAGGCTCATAAATAAAACCCGCGCAATTGTTGTTTTTTAGTATAGATTGTAAAGCATCGTAACTTTCCTGTTCCTGTCCTTTCACTGGAACGGGAATCCGAACTATATCGATAAACATGCCTTGAAAAGCTTCTACAAAAAAGGAAATTCCACTAGCTGCCATTGCTCCAAAAGTGTCTCCATGAAAAGCATTTTCGAAAGCAATTATTGTCGTTTTCTTTTGCCCTTTATTGAAGAAATACTGCAAAGCGACTTTAATCGCAACTTCAACAGCTGTTGATCCATTATCAGAGAAGAATATTTTTTGTTGGTTTTTTGGCAAAATCTCCATCAGCTTCTCGGCTACTTCAATTGCAGGCTCGTGTGTAAAACCACCAAACAAAACATGTTCTAATGTTGTCAGCTGCTTGTAAATGGCATCAGCAATAAATGTATTTGAATGCCCATAAGGATTAACCCACCACGAAGCGATTGCATCAATGTATTCTTTATTATTTTCATCCCAAAGCAAAGCTCCTTTACCTTTTTTAATGGCAATTGGCAACGCTGCTGTTTTATGCTGGGTATACGGATGCCAAAGATATTGGCCATCTCTTTCTGTAAGCCCCCTACCCCCCGAAGGGGGAATGTTTGTGCTACTCATAATTATAAATTCAACAAATTTTCCCGAAACAAATCAGCATATTCTTTAATTACATTTTGATCAAAATAGGGTTCTTGTTCTATTCTTCCAATACATTTTATACCCGTTTTACTCAAAATTATTTCTTCTGTAGCTTTGTTTTCATCTCCGGAGAAAACAATCCCTGCTACTGCTATTTTTCTGTTTTGCAAAGCTTCAATAGTCAACAGAGTATGATTAATACTTCCTAAATAATGCCGAGAAACAACAATTACTTTATAATCGGGCTGAATCAGATCAATTACACAATCACTTGAATTTAATGGAACAAAAACACCTCCCGCTCCTTCAACGACCAAATGATTATCGGTTATGGGGTCAATAATTTTAGTTAAATCAATGGTAATTCCATCACGTTCTGCAGCAAAATGTGGACTCGCAGGCGTATTCAAAGCATAGCTATTGGGATGAATTACCGTTTTTTCATTAGACAAAAATAGTTTGACTTTATGACTATCAGAATTTTCTAAATCGCCAGCTTGTATGGGTTTCCAATAATCTGCTTCTAAAGCTTCTGTAATAATGGCTGATGCAATGGTTTTACCTACGTCGGTTCCAATTCCTGTGATGAATAGTTTCATGATTTATATTTAATTGCAAAGGTCGCAAAGTTTTTTGCAAAATTCTTAGCCTTTTCTAATAAAAAAAAACAGCTAATTAAAGCTGTTTTCTAAGTTATTCTTTTAATTCGTCCAATACTTTTCTGATTTGCTTAGCATATTTCCCGTAAAACGACTGTACCCAGATTTCTGTTACAAATCCTATAAGAATAATAGCGAAAATTAAAATTAGAAGTAGTACAAACAATTTATTTTGCTGTATTTGACCTGATAGAAGGTCGGCAAATTTTGGAATTTTATGATATATATATCCAACAAAAAATAGCACAAAAAAAGGAAGAAGTGAAAAAGTAAATGTTTTATACAACTCCATATTTAATCGTATATCAAAATAAGTTTCATATAAACTATCTTTTGAATTCAGAGTACTTTTATTTAACCTATTATAAAAGAAAAGTAATTTCCCTAAATAATAAATACTAATAGCGACCATGATTGCATAAATTAAATAATACGGTGCAATCATTGGTGCTGGGAATCGAGGCCCCATTGGAATAAACCCAAAGCATATCATTGCTATTGTTTGTATGATAAGTTCAAAACGTAAATTTTTTCTAACCTTATCAATAGGCATATTAGCCGATTTTAATTTTTCTAAATTATTAGGAAGTACAATGTTTTCTGAATTATCGTTGCTCCAAGCGGATTGTATGTCGTTAAAGTCCATATCCTTGATTTTTAATTATTTCTTTTAATTTTTCTTTTGCTCTGTTTAATTTAACTCTTGCATTCCCTTCAGAGATACCTAAATTATCCCCAATTTCCTTATGCGAAAAACCCTCCAGTTGATAAAAAATGATAGCCTTATCTATTTTTTCTAATTTCTGAACTGCTTTGTAAAAATGTTCTATTTGGCTCTCCTTAATTTCTGAATCGTCAGTTTCTTCTTTAATGTTTTCGGATGCTATTTCGTATTTATCAACTTTCCTCTTTTCTTTCTTTAGAAAAACGATAGCTGTATTAATGGCTACCCGATACATCCAAGTCGAAAACTGACTTTCATTCCTAAACGAATCATACGATTTCCAAAGTTGACAAACAATCTCCTGAAACAAATCCTGTTGATCATCATGATTGTCCATATACATTTTGGAAACCTTGTACAGTATTCCTTTATGCTTTTCGATGCGTGTTAAAAAATCTTGTTCTTTTGCCTTCAAAATATTAGTTCAATATAGGTTTTACAGTATAACCCGCTTTTCTCAATAAGTTTATTACTCCCTGTTCTCCCAATAAATGTGCGGCTCCAACTGCAAAAAAAGTGCTTTTATCTTTCATCATATCTGGCATTTTCAAAGCCCAGTTTGTATTTCGAACCTCTAACATCCATTTTTTTGCGTTTTCATTCATCACCTTTGGAGCCGTAATGTCTTTATATAATTCTGGAAGGTTTTCCTGAATGTAATTTTGAACTAACTTTTTTGTGCTATCGTCATTTGATTCCTGTAACATTGTAATCATTTCCGCATCAGAATAAGCTTTGCTATAGAAATCCATTTGTGCTTGAAGTGTTTCAAATCCAGTAACATTTTTATTAGAATCTTTGGCCATTGCAATAAATTCCATTTCATAAATTTTAATATCACCACACCCAAAAGATTTCATCGTCATTAAACTCATTACTGTCATTAAACTAAACTTGTCAACTTGTTTGACTGTCATTCCTGTTCGCTTTTGTAATAAAGCATCAAGGTCATTCAATTGTTCTGGGCTCAATTTGTTACTTAATGGTTCTTTTCCATAGGCCAGTTGTTGAGCAGCACTCAATTCCTTAGGATCAGATAAATTAACCTCTAAGACTAAATTATCAGAAGCAGTAAATGCTTTTTTCGTTTTATCAGATAGGAAATAATCATTCCCACAAATCATGTGAATGGTGCCATATAAATAAGAGGATTTCGACAACCCATTTCCTGAAATTTCCCATAAAAGAGATTTATCATTTGAATTGTCTAACACTGATTTTTTTGTTTGCGCAAAAACTCCACTTGAAATTAATAATACTGCTACTACTGCAATTGATTTGAATATTTTTTTCATAATAATTTAATTTTTGATTGATTTAGATGATTGAAACTCGTTAAGATTATTTAGTATATTTTGTTCTTAAAACAGAAAACACACCTGCCAAAAAGAAGCAAGACATTATCAATAGCATATCCAAAATTGGTTTATTATAAACATATTGGTTTACTATAGCGTAGCCAAGTCCAATTGAGCTGATAAAAATCATAACAGGTCCGAAATCATTTCTTTCGCTAAATTTTTTTGTGGTTTTTGTTTTCATAATGGTTTTGTTTATTTGATTACCATTCGTAAGTAATTAAACAAGCAAAACGTTACAAAAAAATTAAAAATTTTTAAAGAAGTGAGAGAATACAATGCATCACAGCCGAAATTTCTTCGGGTGAATTATAACTATGCAAACAAAAACGCAAGCGTTCCTGTCCCTCTGGCACGGTTGGCGAAAGAATGGCTTTTACATCAAATCCATTTTCCTGCAATTGGGTTGCTATCGCTTTTACTTTTTCATTTCCGGGAATGATAGCGGATTGTATGGCTGATTTGCTGCGGACAAAAAGCGGTTTTAATCCCAACAAATTCTTTTCCTTATTGAAATAAATGATGTTTTCTCGCAGTACTTCAATATTATTTTTCTGTTTTTCTAAGTAGGTATACGCAACCAAAATCGTGGCAACAGAATGAGGCGAAAGCCCAGTGGTATAAATAAAACTTCGGGCAAAATTTATTAAATATTCCCTCAATTCAACAGAACCTAAAATCGCAGCACCATGACATCCCAATCCTTTTCCGAAAGTCATAATTCGAGCAAAAACGTGATCTTGTAAATTCAACATTTGAACGAATCCTTCGCCTGTTGAACCAAAAACACCCAAAGCATGCGCTTCATCAACAACAAGATAACACTGGTGTTTATTTGAAACCAAAATTAATTCTTCTAGATTTGGACAATCACCATCCATTGAAAAAACAGATTCAGTGACAATATAAATAGTGGTATCTGGATTCCGTAAAATCAGCTTTTCTAAATCTTCAAAATCATTATGATTGAACTTGTAGGCTTTCGCATTTGAGAGCTGGATTCCGTCCCGAATAGATGCATGACACAATTCATCGTATAAAATCAAATCTCCTTTTTGTGGAACTGATCCAAAAAAACCAACGTTAGCATCGTAACCAGAATTGAAAATTAACGCGGTTTCTGAATTGTGGAAATTGGCAATAAAGTCTTCTGTTTCTTGATACAGTTTATGGTTACCAGACAATAATCGGGAACCAGTTGCTCCGTTAATTTTGATTTTTCTATTCAATAATAATTGATGTACTTCATCAAAAATACCTTCGTTTATCGAAAAACCTAAATAATCGTTAGAAGCAAAATCAGTCATTTTACATGGCAAAGACAATTGTCGCAAAGCATTATTTTGCTTTCGAGTCTCCAATTTAGCGTACAGATTTTTGGGGAAATTCATATATGCAAAGTTATTGATTTAATGTTTAAAAAATAGCACACGGATGACACAGATTAAACAGATTAAAATAATTTTTAAAATAATAATTATTGTTAATTAGTGTTTTATTATTGTTTATCAATATTTATTATATATTTGTGGTAAACTTTTATACTTAAATCTTATGAGAAAATTATATTTATTGAAAGCAATTATTGATTTCGTTTGGATTATGGCTTTAATCTCCGTTCCGTTCTTGATGATTTTTGTCGGGTATTTATTGATTTCAAATGAACCGTTTGATGTTCCAATAAAGTTGAATGGTATCAAAATAACTGTTTTGGACCTCAATGCTAAAATTGTTTTATTTTTTGCAACCTTGTCTTATCTCGTACTATTGTATGGTTTATATCTAATAAAAACACTGCTCCGATTGTTTCAGTTGAAAATTATTTTTGATAACAAAATAATCTTTTACTTCAATCGAATTGGAAATCTATTTATACTTTCCGGATTTGTATCGGGAATTCCTGCTTTCTTTTATAAAGTAGCACAAGGTGAAATAAAAATAGAAATTGGAGCAAATCCTTTCCTTTATCTTGTTTCTCTTGGATTATTTTTTACGGTTTTAGCCGAAGTTTTTAAAATGGGGAAACAATTGAAAGAAGAAAACGAACTAACCATATAATTATGCCAATCATAGTAAACCTTGACGTGATGCTTGCCAAAAAAAAAATGCGTTCCAATGAACTCGCCGATCGAATGGGAATTACCACCGCCAATCTATCAATTTTAAAAACCGGAAAAGCAAAGGCGATTCGGTTCTCGACTTTAGAACTGATTTGTGAAATTCTAGAATGTCAACCAGGAGACATTTTGGAGTTTGTAAGGGACGAATAATTCCTTATTTCTGCATTTTAGCCCAGATTGAAATGGAAAGCCTCGCAAAAGGAAACACTATTTTTTGTAGAAGTGGCACAGCGACCAGAGGAAGCTCGTGGCGGTTATAACAAAAAAGTGTTTCCTTTAAGAGCTTGTATTGAAAAGCGGGAAACAGCTCCAAAAAAAAAGCCTAACAATTACGTTAGGCTCTATTTATATTCTGAATTGTTTTAGTCAACTAGCACAATTACTTTATTATCTTTCATCTCAATTGTTCCGGACTGGATAGCTATCGTATAATTTTGTTCATCTAGCTTCGTAAATTTTGTAGCTACTTCCTTAGCAAAGGCAAAAGTAGAAGCTGTAATTTTCACAACACCTTTTCCTAAAATAGATACAATTGGAGCGTGATTATTCAAAATCTGAAAGCTTCCATCAACTCCTGGTAGTGTAACCGAAGTCACTTCTGCCGAAAATAATTTTGCTTCTGGTGATACTATTTCTAATAACATATTTCTTTTTAGTTTAAAGTTTAAAGTTTAAAAGTTTAAAGTTACGAGTGAACCTTAAACTTTAAACTTTTAAACTAATTTTAAGCTTCCGCTAACATTTTTTCTCCAGCTTCGATAGCTTCTTCGATAGTACCTTTAAGGTTAAAAGCTGATTCTGGCAAGTGATCTAATTCACCGTCAATAATCATGTTAAATCCTTTGATCGTATCTTTAATATCAACTAACACCCCTTTTAATCCTGTAAATTGCTCCGCAACGTGGAAAGGCTGAGATAAGAAACGTTGTACACGACGTGCTCTTGAAACGGCTAATTTATCATCTTCTGATAATTCTTCCATACCAAGGATCGCAATGATATCTTGTAATTGTTTGTATTTTTGCAAAATTTCTTTTACTCTTTGTGCGCAGTCATAGTGCTCATTACCTAAAATTTGAGGAGTAAGGATTCTTGAAGTAGAATCCAATGGATCTACTGCAGGATAAATACCTAACTCAGCAATTTTACGAGACAATACAGTAGTTGCATCAAGGTGAGCAAAAGTTGTAGCCGGAGCTGGATCTGTTAAATCATCCGCAGGTACGTAAACCGCTTGTACAGATGTAATAGACCCTTTGTTTGTAGAAGTGATACGCTCTTGCATCGCACCCATTTCAGTAGCCAATGTTGGTTGGTACCCTACCGCAGACGGCATACGACCTAAAAGTGCAGAAACTTCAGAACCTGCTTGTGTAAAACGGAAGATGTTATCCACGAAGAATAGTACATCTTTCCCTTGATCAGTTCCTGCTCCATCACGGAAATACTCAGCGATAGACAATCCAGAAAGTGCTACACGAGCACGAGCTCCTGGAGGCTCATTCATTTGACCGAAAACGAAAGTAGCTTTAGACTCTCTCATTCCTGGCATATCTACTTTAGATAAATCCCATCCTCCATTTTCCATAGAGTGCATGAATTCATCCCCGTATTTTATAATTCCTGACTCTAACATCTCACGAAGTAAGTCATTCCCTTCACGTGTTCTTTCTCCTACTCCTGCGAATACTGAAAGTCCACCGTGACCTTTTGCAATATTGTTGATCAACTCTTGAATCAATACTGTTTTACCAACACCAGCACCACCGAACAATCCAATTTTACCCCCTTTTGAGTAAGGCTCAATTAAATCGATTACTTTAATACCTGTAAATAAAACTTCAGATGAAGTTGAAAGGTCTTCAAATTTAGGTGCTTGTCTGTGAATAGACATTCCGTTTTCCCCTGTTTTTGGTAAATTACCTAAACCGTCAATTGCATCTCCAATTACATTGAATAAACGACCGTAAACATCGGCACCAATTGGCATTTGGATAGGATTCCCTGTTCCAACTACTTCATAACCTCTACTCAAACCATCTGTTGAGTCCATTGAAATGGTACGTACCGTGTTTTCACCAATGTGAGACTGTACTTCAAGCACTAATAAAGTACCATCTTTTTTTGTGATTTCTAACGAATCATAAATTTTTGGAAGTTCAACATCCTTACCGTTGAAAACGACATCAACTACTGGTCCAATGATCTGGGCAACTTTTCCTATTACTTTTGACATTACTTATGTGTTTATTAAATAGCTATTTAGGTTTATGAAATTATACCAATCGAAACGTATCGATTAAATGCTTTTTTCAGAGCGCAAAGATAATTTTTTAAAATATAAAATCAATTATTTTTTTACAAAAAAAGGATTATTTTAGTAAATTTCACTTGAACTACTAAAAAAAATAAAAAAGTTCACATTATTCTTAAAAAAAGAAAGACCACTTACAAAGAGTAAGTGGTCTTTAAAGTATGACTACAAATTATAATCTATAGTACTTTTGGAAATAAAATACCATAATTCCCTAAATCTACTCCTTTCAAATTAGAACCGTATTTGGCATTAATTGCTTTAATGAATTCGTTTGCAATTAATGCATATCCCCTTGGGCTAGGATGAACTCCGTCTAATGAAAAGGCTCCACCTGTTGCATAAGTTGAACTTAAAGTAAAACCATTTGAACTTATACCGCTTGCAGAAGTTAAACCATTCATAGTGTCTTTTGCATTAAAAATAGCTAAATTAAAAGTTGTTGCTGCAGCTTCAATAGTAGAATTGTAAGCGTCTGTTGCGACTTTAATTTCAGCAACTTCACTTGGAAGTAATACATACCTATCAGGAAGCGGAAATGTAATTCCTAATTGATTTAAACTTGGCGCTGGTGAAGCAATCCCATCTGCATCAACAGATGCTACTTTACCAATTCTTGAACTTGCTGATAAACAAATTAAATCTGTCGGCACAGCTTGTCTTGCTTGTCCAAAAATAAAACCTAATGCGCCGGCGGTTTGCGCATCAAGCCCACCGCCAATTAAAACTTGGGTTAATTGTGGTGCCAAATTTGACAATGTTTCATCATTTATTAACATAGGGTTGTTACCAGTTGAGGATAAAACATTAATTCTATTTCCTTGCCCTAAGAATTTCAAAGCATTGTTTAAAGGAGTATAAAGTTGGGCATTCAAAGTACTCACTAAATTTACATTATTTACAGTTAAATTTGCTTGTGTCAATTGATTGTATTGAATAACATAAAAATAAGGCAACGTTGTTACATATGGTAAATTTGCGATTACTCCTTTTCGTCCACCTGCCGTAAGTTTTGTAAGCATCGAGTTATAAACCGTATTAAAAGTTGCTGGAGGTGTTAATGGATTTACTGTAGGATCGCCACCAGAAGTTGCATATCCTAGTTCATCATTGCCACCAATCCATAAAGAAAAGAAAGTTGGTGATTGTGCTAAAGCATCATCAATAACTGTAGCAGTAGGTTTAGAAGCAAATCTAGCAAAATAAGGATTTCCTGCAGAACTGCCATAGCCAGCAAAATCTAAATGAATAGCTTTTGCGCCAGGAATTCCCATATTACTAAAACTCCCTGTCAATTTATCAGAAATTGCTGTTCCTGAAATGCCTGTCACTGGTTTAGGTGTTGGCGAAAGATTTGTATTAGTTATTACAGTATCAAAATATAATCTTGGTCCAAATTGCGGTATTTGCGCACCTCCTAATGAAAACCCACCAATATTATCCTTCATAAATGGATTTGTAAAAGCACCTCCGCCTACAAGTGAAAATTGTTGCGCTAATATATTTGGATAAGATCCTTCTTGCCCTTTTATAAATAAAGCCCCGTCTGAAAATCCTGCTGCAAATGAATCGCCTAAAGCTACATATTTCGAAAAATCGGCAGATCCAGAAGTTAAAGGCTTTCCATCAGAAGAATTGGCTTCAACAGCAACTTCATCTTCGTTATTACACGCTACAAATGCTAACGAAGCAAATAATAGCCATTTGAAATTTTTCATCATTGTTTTTATAATTTAGTATTAATGAATGATTACGGGTTAATTGTCCAAGACGCAAAATATTGTTGACCAATAAGACCAGCTCCTAATACTTGACCGTATTCTTTACCTCCGATGTTTGATGCTCCAACTTTTAAAGTTGATTTCAAAGATGGAAGATTGTAATTTAACTGTGCATCTATAACTGTAGCTGATGCTATTGTACCATCTGCAAAAGAAGACTGCCATAAGTATTCGCTATTCCATCGTCCGCTAACATTAAATCCAAAATTTGGAAATAACTTTTCGTTTCCAAAAGAAGCTTTCACACGGTGTTTTGGTGTATTGAAACCCGCTTCGAAACTAGGATCTTTAGATTGATCAAAACCAAACTCTGCATAATTATAATTAGCCCCAATTTCAAAATCCTTGTATACTTTTCTTGATAATCCAAGACCGAAACCTAATGACTTGATTTCTAAAGGAGTGTTAGTGTACAATTGAAAAGTTCTTGTATTGCCATTTGAAAGTGCATGAACAGCTTGCAGACCTGCTGCGCTCGAAGTTCCTCCGCCATCAATAGCTGCTCCATATAAAGGAGTAACAACATTTAAGTTTCCAATGAAATTATTATAAATATTATAATACCCGTTTATATCTATTGAAGTTTTATTAATGAAAGACCTATAACCCACTTCAATTGCTTTTACTTCTTCTGGTTTAACTAGACCCGCATTTGTTTTTTTCAATAGTGCAGGATTTCCAGCTGCTGCAAAAGCAATAACCGAAGATGCTAGGTATGAATTTTCATAAGCTCTTCTACCGTCAATTGTTACTGTATTTCCACCTGCAAATCCTTGACCTATTGCTCCGTTTATTGGCAAAGTTTCTACAAAACGAGTCAAGTTATCCGGCGCTGATCCTAATAAAATGGCACTTCCCACATTAAATCCAATATACTGATCTTGTGTAGTAGGATTTCTAAAACCTGTTTGGAACGACCCTCTAAAATTATGGTTTTTATTTTGACCACCAGAATACACTACAGAAAGTCTTGGGGAATAATTACCATCAAAATTTTGTGCTTTGTCATAACGAATAGATCCAGTAAATTTCAGGCGATCATCCATTACTTTTTTCATCACTTGCGTATATGCTCCGTATTCATTGTACTTGATTGGACCATTCGCATCAGTGTAAATACGTCCAAATGAATTCAATTCATATTGCCTGTATGATCCACCAACTTGAATTTCAGCAAAATCAATTAAATCTTTGAAATTATAATTGGCATCAGAATGATAAATTCTTGAATTGTCTACTAATTTTGAACCTGTTAAAACACTAGCCTCATTTGTCACCGATGCGAAAGCAGATTTAAATGCTGGAGAACCTGGCAAGAATCTACCTGTATCAGCAAAAGCTCTTGCAGCATCGTGTGCCGCTTGAGAATTAGCCGCACCTGCTAATGTAGATTGAACGTAAGCGCTAGCATATTCTCCAAACCAAGTAGCATCAGCTTTCCATTTTCTGTTTATATTAATCCCTGTAAATAACATATCATACGATTGACCACCGTCCTCAGTTGTAGTGTATCCTCTTAAAAAGAAATTTTTTCCTTTGAATTCAATTTTATGTTGTTGCATGAAAAAGTTATTCAAATAATAACGGTTTGCACCTTGATATACTGCATTACCAAAACCAAATTTAGATTGTAATATAACTTCTAAATTTTCATTTCCAAAAGGTCGATAATGCAACGATAAATCTATCTTAGTGTTACTTGCTTTATTGTCTGTTAAATCCGTTTCGTTGTAACCTGTTCTACTTACTGTAGAGTTTGGAAGAATACTTCTAAACACATTGTACTGTGCAGGAGTTATTCTATTTGCATTTAACAAACCATCAGCTACATTTCTAATATTTGTAGCTACTTCATCTCCGTAGATATTAATTCCATCGTAATTAGGATTTTTTCTATCAATTCCAGCTCTTGTTTTATCATCGGCATTAGTAGCGTACCAATCTGTTCCACGCATGTAGGTGAAATTAGCTTTCCCAGCCAAATAAGGACTAAATGCTTTTGCCATACGGATTCCGTAATCGACATAATCATTTGTACCAGCTGCTTTTTGACTAGTCTGTCCAAATTTAGCGTATGCTGTAATTCCTTGGCTTGTAAATGGACTTTTACTGGTCATAAATAAAATTCCATTAAATGCATTTGCCCCATATAAAGCTGAAGATGCTCCAGGAAGCAATTCTACACTTTGAACATCAATTTCAGATAACCCTATTAAGTTTCCTAATACGAAGTTCAATAACGGAGAGGAGTTATCCATTCCATCTACCAATTGCATAAAACGAGTGTTTGCAACAGATGCAAATCCACGTGTATTAATTGATTTAAATGACATACTTGACGTATTCATTTGTACTTCTTTCATGTTTTCAAGTCCATCATAGAAAGAAGGTGAAGCCGTTTTCTTAATTTCAGCAATACCCATTCTTTCAATAGTTACTGGTGACTCTAAAACTCTTTCCGGAGTTCTTGACGCAGAAACTACAATTTCGTCTAATTTATTCTCTTCATCTACCAGTTTTACTGCAATTTTTTGATTAGGAGAAGCAACAGATACTCTCTGAGATGCAAAACCTACACTTGTAACCTCAATAGTATAAGGTGGCTTTCTAGAAGATTTCAAAATAAAAGAACCATCTACATCAGTAGTAGTAGCAGCGGAATCACCAATGATTTTAATGTTGGCTCCAGGAATAGGTTGGTTGTTACTGTCTGTAACAATACCTGAAATTGAGTTTTGAGCAAAAGTCAAGCTGCAAAAAAACAATGTCAAAAAAAGTAAATACACTCTCATTGGTTATAATTTGTTGGTTTATGTGGCCAAATTACAAATATTTTTGATATTAATAAAAAAGGACCTTTAAAATTTCATATTTAGCAGTTAATTTGCGCCATTTAAACTTATTCACTATTGATTTTTTAAAATTATATGTTAAAAATTATGTAATAACAACAGAATATCATTATGCGCGCATATAAAAAATACACATATCATAAAAAATTTATTAATTTTTAGATATTTGATAAAAATAACAAATAACACAAATTCGCATCTTTTTCGTAGTCTTTTCGAGCATTTAAAAGGACTTTTGCAAAAAACAAAACAAAAAACAGCCTTGAAAAAAAATCTTTCAAGGCTGTTTTTATATAATAAGGATTTAAAAATTTATTCTACTGTAACTGATTTAGCCAAATTACGAGGTTGGTCTACGTTGCAACCACGCAGTACAGCAATATGATACGACAATAGTTGCAATGGAATTGTCGTAATCAATGGTGATAAAGCATCAGAAGTTTCTGGAATTTCAATCACATAATCGGCTAACTCACGTACTTGTATGTCCCCTTTAGTAACTACCGCAATTATTTTCCCACTTCTGGATTTTATTTCTTGAATGTTACTTACAATTTTGTCATAATGCCCTTGCTTTGGCGCAATAACTACTACTGGCATACTTTCGTCAATTAAAGCAATAGGACCGTGTTTCATTTCAGCTGCAGGATACCCTTCAGCATGAATATAAGAGATCTCTTTTAACTTTAAAGCGCCTTCTAAAGCAACCGGGAAATTATATCCTCTTCCTAGATACAAACAATTAGGAGCATCCTTGAATGTTAATGCAATTTCTTTTGCTTTTGCATTGGTTTCCAAAGCTTCTTTAACTTTTTCAGGAATAATTTCTAGTTCCTGTAAATACATATGAAAATCACCATGCGATAAAGTACCCTTTGCTTTTGCTAAACGCAAAGCAATCATGGTTAATACTGTAATTTGAGTCGTAAACGCTTTGGTAGATGCAACTCCTATTTCAGGACCCGCATGCGTATAAGCTCCTGCGTGAGTTTCTCTAGAAATTGAAGAACCCACAACATTACAAACACCAAACACAAATGCACCATGTTCTTTGGCTAATTTTATAGCAGCCATGGTATCTGCTGTTTCTCCAGATTGAGAAATAGCAATAACGATATCTTTTTTGTTTATAATTGGGTTTCTATATCTAAACTCCGAAGCATATTCTACTTCAACAGGAATGCGAGCAAACTCTTCAAAAACATACTCGGCAACTAATCCGGCATGCCATGACGTTCCACAGGCTACTATTATAATTCGATCCGCATTTAGAAATTTTTCTAAATTATCTTCTACACCTGCCATTTGAATTAGACCTTCATTTGCGTGCAATCTCCCGCGATAAGTATCTTTTATAACACTTGGCTGCTCGTAAATTTCTTTTAACATAAAGTGATCATATCCCCCTTTTTCAATTTGCTCTAAGTTCATCTGAAGCTCTTGAATAGTAGGATTGACTAATGAGTCATCTTTAATCTTACGCACTTTCATTTGTTTGTGCAATCTAATATTTGCCATTTCGCCATCTTCAAGGTAGATCGCATTTGACGTGTACTCTATAAAAGGAGACGCATCTGAGGCTATAAAAAATTCTCCTTCACCTACCCCAATAGCTAGTGGACTTCCTAATCTTGCAGCAACAATTTCATTTGGATTTTTTTTATCAAATACAGCAATTGCATAGGCACCTACCACTTGATTTAAAGCAACTTGAACTGCTTTTCCTAATTTTAATCCGTCTCTTTTTTGAACTTCTTCAATTAGGTTAATTAGCACTTCAGTATCTGTGTCTGAGTGAAAAACATAGCCTCTTTTTGTCAATTCTGCCTTCAAAGGAGCATAATTTTCAATAATTCCGTTGTGCACGATGGCTAAATCTCCAGAATTTGAAATATGCGGATGAGAATTTACATCGTTTGGCACACCATGTGTTGCCCAACGTGTATGACCAATGCCAATACTTCCATTCGTTGTGATCTCTTTTGAAGCTTTCGCCTCTAGATCTACTACTTTCCCTTTGGTTTTAGAAACCTTTAACTGCTCACCGTCATACAGCATTACACCGGCACTATCGTAACCTCTATATTCAAGCCTCTTCAATCCTTTTATAACTATAGGATAAGCTTCTCTAAATCCGATATATCCAACGATTCCACACATATTTGTATCTTAATTAGGTTTTGTAAAAATAATTTCTAGTTTTAATCTTTTGTCATCAGCCGAAGATTTACCACCATACAAAATGGTTCCTAATGGATTCATAACCGACGGTTTTGGTGCTCCCGTAATAAAAGCACTTGGTGTTTTTACCTTGTAGGATATGGGATTGTTAATGTCTTCCGTTACTACCAAACCTAACTTAATATTAGTAGAATCTTTGAACTTGATAAGGTTCCTTATATGATTTGTAATTCTAATTTTATAGGAGGTTCCTTTTTTGGTAGTAGCATTTGTAATTAGATTACCATCAAAAATGATTTTATCCTTTTTGGGATTGAGACTATTGGTAGTTCCATCTAAAAAATAATCCACAATAGGTCGATTGTTTTTTAAATCATAGACATACACCCTCTGAGGTTCTATATTTCCCGACATAGCCGCAGCATCAATATGAAAAACAAGATTGGCCTCATTAACCAACCAACCACTTTTTCTGATGGATTCTAATTCACCAGGAGTTTCAAAAAGGCTTATTACTGCTAGAGATCCTTCTCCTCCTTTTAAATACAACTTGTCATCTCCTTCTGCACTATTTCCCGTATTTGGCAAAGCATTATAAGCAAGTCCGCTATTGGAATAATTAGTGTTTTGCAAGCTCACTGAATTTCCTGTGAAATCTAAAACAATAGTTTTTTTGACACGTGTAACCGTAGTCACGGCACCTACTGTTGTAGAAAGATCTTCATTATATTTTATAGTGATTTTACCTGCTTTAAAGTTCAACATTGCTGTATTTCCAGCACTGCTTCCTGATTTTTCCATTTTAAAATAAAGACCTCTAAAATATTCTTTGAACACTGAATTTGATGCCAATTTACCTGAAGCTACAGCATCAAGTATCTTAGTTTTAAAAAAGCTTTTATTCAAATTCAATTGCATGCCAGGAGGAGTTCGTGTAGTAGTGACTACTTTCGTTACTGTATCGGTTGAAGTAACAACATGCTCTGCTGGGTCAAAGAAAAATTTATCGTTTTGGGCCACATTAGAATCATCATTGAGGCGATTTGGATTTTTAACATCATCAAAATCTGAATTTTGATCTGTAAAATATTTCTGTGGCTGCACAAATCCGCCCATTGGATCGGTGTCTCTCATGAAATATCCCGACTCGTAAACGCTTAATTTCATTTCCGCTTTATCAGGCCCATAAATGGAGTCAAGGGTATATTCACGACTTCCATCTGTTTTCGTTATTGTTTTGGAAGCATCAATATAATACGGTATTGTTAAAACAACACTTTCAATGTAAGGTCTTGTGCCAATGCTTGTAGGTGGAGCCGCTATGGTTAATTGCGTTGCAAAATTTGCGGTAGTTTCACCAAAATTAGGATTATTATAAATTCCTAACGGATTTACTTCAAGATTGTTGGATTGTATTGGACCCGTCTTATGCCCGTAAGCTAAAACACTATAGGTTTGTTTTTCTAAGCCAAAATTATTTTCACCAATTAAATCACCACCAATTTCATTATAATCTTTATCGCAAGAATATAAAAAAACAACACTTGCAACTACCAGAATTTTCTTAAAAAAAGAATTATTGTACATATTAAATAGAAAAGTTTAATTTAAAGAACCTCGTTTGTATAGAAATTAGTATACAGCTCTGCGAAAGCATCTTTCGGTGCGAAAGGTAAAAAAGGTTTTCCTGAAGATTCTATAAATTTTGTTAAACTTGGAGACAGGTTTTCTGAGGCAATAATCACTGCATCGGAATGCTTAATAGTAGCTTTAATGATATTTTCATAGCTTGGTATTTCCAAATCAGCTATTGCTTCATCAGGAACACCGTCAAACTTTACTTTATTAATCATCTCAACATCGAGAGTCCCATCAAAAGACTGACTGTATACTGAAGTAACAATCTTAGTTTCTGAAAACAACGCCTCATTTTTGTAAAAATGCTTCATGTATATGGGTAACATAGCAGCCATCCAGCCATGAACATGAATAATATCTGGAACCCAGTTCAATTTCTTTACCGTTTCAACAACTCCTTTTGCGAAGAAAATAGCACGCTCATCATTATCTGGATACATCACTCCTTCTTCATCAGCAAATGTGGCTTTCCGCTTGAAATACTCATCATTGTCAATAAAATAAACCTGTATTCTCTCTTTTGGTATCGAAGCCACTTTAATAATCAAAGGCATATCCAAGTCATTCACCACCAAATTCATCCCCGAAAGTCTAATTACTTCGTGCAATTGATGTCTTCTCTCGTTAATATTTCCATACCTTGGCATAAAAATTCTTATTTGTCCGCCTTGATCATTGATCATTTTGGGTACGTCATAAGACATTAAAGAGACCTCATTTTCAGCGAGATAAGGCACCACTTCAGATGATACATATAATATCCTCTTATCTTTCATATTGTAATTTACTTAATTTATTGGCAATAAAAACCATGCAAAATTACAAAAATTTATGCAGTTATTAACTAAAATAGTAAGTTTGCATTTAATTTTAATAAAACAGCCATGCCTATTTTCTACGGAAAAGCACCTTTGATCGACTATATGAAATCGATAAAAACGGTAAATTCTACAGTTGGATTTGTTCCTACGATGGGTGCTTTACACCAAGGTCATTTGGCATTAATGCAGCAATCACTTCTAGCAAATGAGAATACTGTTGTAAGTATTTTTGTTAACCCAACACAATTTAACAACCCAGAGGACTTAGCAAAATACCCCCGAACATTTGATGCAGATGTTCAAAAATTGACTGATTTGGATCCAAAAATTATTTTGTACGCACCAACTGTTGAAGATATTTATGAAGGAAAACCTACTTCACAGTCTTTTGATTTTGATGGTCTTGAAAATCAAATGGAAGGCAAATTCAGACCCGGCCATTTTGACGGGGTTGGCACTATTGTAAAGCGCCTTTTTGAAATAGTAGCGCCTACAAACGCATATTTTGGCGAAAAGGACTTTCAGCAATTGCAAATTGTAAAAAAAATGGTTGCCAAAAATAACTTATCTGTAAACGTAGTTGGTTGTCCAATTCACCGTGAAAGCAACAATCTAGCAATGAGCTCTAGAAACGAACGCTTGGCTCCAGAAGAAAGAGCAGAAGCGGCTCTCATCTACAAAACACTAGCCGAAGCAAAAGAAAAATTTGCAACCAACAGTATTTCAGCAGTTTCCGAATGGGTACAAAAAACGTTTCAGGACAATCCTCATTTTACTTTAGAATATTTCACTATTGCTGATGAAGAAACACTTTTGTCTAGTACAAGAAAAAATAAAAATAAAAAATATCGCGCTTTTATAGCAGTACTTGTCAATAACATTCGATTGATTGACACCATTTCATTAAATTAATTTACTTTTGTAGCATGCAAATTCAAGTTTTAAAATCAAAAATTCACCGAGTTAGAGTAACCGGCGCCGATTTAAATTATATTGGGTCCATTACTATTGACGAATCATTATTAGAAGCTTCCAATATAATTGAAGGGGAGAAAGTCGCTATCGTAAACATCAACAACGGAGAACGTTTTGAAACCTACGCAATCAAAGGGGAGAAAAATTCTGGCTCCATTACACTTAATGGACCTGCAGCTCGAAAAGTACAAAAAGACGATATCATTATTATTATTTCCTATGCGACAATGGAATTTGAAGCCGCTAAAACATTCAAACCATGGGTTATTTTCCCGAATGAAAACGACAACTCATTGACATAGTGGCGTAAATATGAATATCTGATTGAATTTGTTTATGATTCCTGGGTGTTATTTTTCAATAAAAGTTACCCAGAAACAATACCTTCAACAACAAATTAAATAATTAAGATTTTTAACCTCACGTTTTCTGGACCCAATTTATAGTACACTATACTTCATATATATATATTTTGAAGCAAGGTTACTGATCTGGTTTTAGAATTAAAAGTAAATAAAGTATTATATTGCTCTCTTAATTTAGATGTATTTTAATCTCTAAACACGCCTTATTATGAAGCAATTACTACTCTTATTCTTCTCGATCGCAGCATTTTCACAAAAAACTACCGAGCCATTTGATTCTAATGCACTAGGTGAAAGTCGTGAAATTACAATTGCCTTACCTGCTTCTTTCGAAAAAAATCCCACAAAAAAATATCCACTTCTTATTTTACTGGATGGGGATTACTTGTTCAATCCGTTTTATGGAGCACTATCTTATGGCGCCTATTGGGATGATTTACCTGAAATGATCATTGTTGGCATCAGCCAAAATAAAAATAACGAACGCATAGAGGACAGTACTTATGATGAAGCAGATAATGTTCCTACAGAAAAAGGAGCTAAATTCTTTGAGTTTATTGGTGCCGAATTACTTCCTTATCTCGAAAAAAAATACCCTATTGCTCCCTTCAAAATCATAGCGGGACACGATACGACAGCCGGATTTCTAAATTTTTTCCTTTATAAAGACAACCCCCTATTTAATGGCTATATCTCCTTAAGCCCAGAGCTAGCGCCCGATATGGAAACCCGAATTGCAGAAAAAATTTCCGCAACCAAACAACCCCTTTTTTATTATCAATCTATTGCAGATGGCGACATTAAAGAAATTCAAGAAACTGTGAAGCAATTAGACAAAAATATAAAACAAAGCGACAACCCTTTACTACATTATAAATTTGATACTTTCAAAGAGGCCTCACATTATTCTTTAATTTTGTATTCTATACCCAATGCGTTATACCATATTTTTAATGTGTACAAACCCATATCATCTGCAGAGTTTAGTGATAAAATTGCTATTTTGCCTTCGGGATACGTAGATTATTTGGTAGATCGATACGCTACATTAAATAATAGTCTTGGTTTAAAAATTCCGATTCGCGTTAACGATTTTAAGGCCATTGAAGCGGCCATACTAAAAAACAAAGCGTACAATGAACTGGATCAATTGGCCGAAATTGCCAATAAAAATTATCCAAAGTCAATGCTTGCCGAATATGAATTGGGTCTAATGTATGAAAAGCAAGAAGATTTTAAAAAAGCTGCCAAACGCTATCAAAATGCCTCGCAGATGGAAGAAATTGGAGATTTATCTAAGACGATGATGACCAACAAATACGAAGATATGATTGCCAAAACACCTAAAAAATAATGTCTAAAGTAAAAACAACTTTTTTTTGTCAAAACTGTGGTGCCCAATATGCCAAATGGCAAGGACAATGCAACTCCTGCAAAGAATGGAATACAATTGCTGAAGAAATCATTCAAAAACAAGAGAAAACAGCTTGGAAGAGTGAATCAACTGCAACAAGTAAAGCACCAAAACCTTTACGAATAAACGAAATCGATTCTGCTCAAGAAATTCGCATGGATACAACTGATGCAGAACTCAATCGCGTGTTAGGTGGCGGTATCGTTCCGGGTTCTTTGATTTTATTGGGTGGCGAACCTGGAATAGGAAAAAGTACGCTTTTGCTACAAATCTCTTTAAAATTACCTTATAAAACCTTGTATGTATCTGGCGAGGAAAGTCAGAAACAAATAAAAATGCGTGCCGAAAGGATTACACCAAGCGGAGACAATTGCTACATCCTAACCGAAACAAAAACACAAAATATTTTCAAGCAAATTGAAGCCATTGAGCCTGAAATTGTAATTATCGATTCAATTCAAACGCTGCATACGGATTACATAGAATCTACCCCGGGAAGCATATCACAAATTCGGGAAACAACAGCCGAATTGATCAAATTTGCTAAAGAAACTAATATTCCTGTCATTCTAATTGGGCATATAACAAAAGATGGAAACATTGCTGGTCCTAAAATTCTGGAACACATGGTAGACACCGTTTTACAATTTGAAGGCGATAGAAATCATGTATACCGTATTTTACGCTCTCTAAAAAACCGTTTTGGTTCTACTGCCGAAATTGGGATTTATGAAATGTTAGGCAATGGGTTGCGCGAAGTTTCTAACCCATCCGAAATATTAATTTCGCATAAAAACGAGGAATTATCTGGAACCGCAATTGCATCTACACTTGAAGGCATGCGCCCATTAATGATCGAAATTCAAGCACTCGTAAGCACTGCAGTTTACGGAACTCCACAACGCAGTACGACTGGCTATAATGCCAAAAGGCTCAATATGATTCTGGCCGTATTAGAAAAAAGAGCTGGTTTTAGGCTGGGCGCCAAAGATGTTTTCCTAAATATCACGGGAGGAATTTCAGTAGATGATCCCGCGATAGATTTGGCTGTAGTTGCTGCCATTTTATCCTCGAATGAAGATATTGCAGTGAACAAAGATTTTTGTTTTGCTGGCGAAGTAGGACTTTCAGGTGAAATACGTCCCGTAAACCGAGTGGATCAACGCATTCAGGAAGCAGAAAAATTAGGTTTTTCGACTATTTTTGTTTCTAAATACAATAAAATTGCGCTGAAGAATACTGGCATACAAATTAGGATGGTCGCTAAAATAGAAGATGTAGTTAGTGAGTTGTTCGGGTGATATTTAAAATACTATTCCTTTTTATAGATTCATTGCTGCAAGAAATTACGAATGCTTGGTAAATGAAGTATAAGCTTTAATTTTAGATTTGTTTAGTGCAGAGATTACGAGTATGCGCTACAGGGTTTAACAAATGTTATCTTTTATTTTACTTTTTTAAAATTTTATTACGTACTAATTGCTGGTATTGGTGATAACTAATTTAGAAAAAAAAGTAAAGGCAAATTACACTGTTACAGAAAAATGTGAGGAATAATTATTGTACCTCAATACAGGAACAATAAACTAAAGAAAAATAATCATACTGAAATTAATAATAGATAAAATAAAATATCAAAATATGAAGACTCTAGAAAATGATCATGAAATAGAACGTGTAAATGCATTGATAGCGTTCGATATAATGGACACTCTTCCGGAAAAAATGTTTGATGATATCACAAAAATTGCTTCTTCAATTTGTAATACGCCAATATCACTAATCAATTTTATTGATAGTGAACGTCAGTATTTCAAGTCAAATTTAGGACTTGAAAAAGGTGAACCAGCACCATTGGAGCATTCTTTTTGCGCACATGCGATTGCAGATCCTCAGTCGCATTTCGAAGTTACAGATGCTCGTATAAATCCTCAATTTGCCGCGAACCCATTGGTGACGGGTCACCCCAATATCGTTTTTTATTATGGCATTCCACTCGTTACATCACAAGGTTTCGCGTTAGGTTCATTGTGCGTCATAGATCATAAGCCCGGTAAATTATCCGCAGCACAATCTGAAGCACTGCATAGTTTATCAAACCAGATAATGTTTTTATTAGATCTTAGAAAGAAAAATAAATTGTTAATCTCTTATCAGCAAAAATTACAGGAATACTCTTCAGACATGGAAGCTTTTTCGGCAATGGTATCACATGATTTGAAGCAACCGTTGGGTTCTGTTCAAGCAGCGCTAAAAATTATCAAGGTAAAACACGAGAATTTATGGGACAATAGCGACCAAACAATCTTTGAATTAATTAACAACACTACTAAGAGAATGAACCTTTTGATACATGATTTACTGGATTATGCAAAAGGAGGTTTTATTGCCAAAGAGTATGAGTCTATCGACGTAAACTTATTGATTAGATCTATTTTTGAAGAACTAACTGAAAATATCGATGGCCACAAGCCAGAGATTAATATTGATAAAATGCCGGTAATAAAAAGTTCACGTACGGCACTGATCGTATTATTCAAAAATATATTGAGTAATGCCTTAAAATATCAAATAAAAGGCACACGCACACAATTACATGTAAAGTTCAAAGAATCGAACTCTAACTTTACTTTTTCAATAGAAGATAACGGAATAGGCATAAAACCAGAATACCTCAAAACTATTTTTGAACCATTCAAACGTTTACATAATCAAGAAGAATTTGACGGTAGCGGCTTAGGTTTAGCCTCTTGCAAAAAGATAGTTGAAAAACTAAATGGAGAAATCTGGGCAACATCAGAATTAAATAAAGGTACCACAATCCACTTTACAATAAAACAAAACAAATTGTAAGAAAAATATTTTATATCCACAACACAAAACCCCACGGATCGGGCATATTAACACAGCCATAGCGAAGATCTACAACCCATTCCCATTACAGTCAGCACATAACATAAAATAGTTATAACCTAAAATGAAATCGTATACTGAACATTTACAAATCGTCAATACCTTTCATGAACTTGGAGAAACTATCGCTGCAGCGCAGTTCTTGATAGAGGAATACGGACTTACACACCCAAACTTTAAAGGTTTTGAACTCAGAGAAAAAGCAAAACCGGAATTTATCCTGATGACTACCGAAGGTGCATTGGGTGAACCACAAATTATTCGGATACCTGAGAATACTTTTGAATATCCGCTACATTTAATGCTCAACTTACTCCTGCATGAGATGATTCATGTGACACAAAAAACGCCTGAAAACACCATTCATGATAAAAACGAACGGGAATGGCAGGCTTATTATGAAATGCTTTTTCATGAAAAATATCCCCAAGTTCCTGAACTCTCTCAATTTCACAAACGCTTTTTTGCCAATAAAGCACTAGAGTATTATAACCGAATGGGCGAAAGCACGCTATTGCAAATAAAATATGCAAATCAAAAACAAAAAGTAGACCTATTACTGCTAGATGTAGCTTAGAAATATTCATTTAATGTGGTACAATTGAGCACACTCCAGAAGTTTTTAAAAAAAATACAAACCAAAATAATTTATTTGCTAATGGTTTATTAAACTTTGGTTTAACCATACACAAAACACTTAAAAAGTTGCTATTTTAGCCACCCCAAATAAATGTACCCTACATGAAAACCACAAAACAAAAAATTGGTCTTTTTTTTAAGATATTCCTCGTGGTAATATGCCTTATTGTTGGAGGTTTTTTTGTGTTTAGAGATGCCGTTTTACAACAAACTCTAGATAAAATATCAAATGAAATGACGGTGGACTACAACAATACATTTACGGTGAAAAATGCTTCTTTTGATGTTTCGTTTGGTTTGAACTTATTCGAAATAACACTTGTTCCAAAAAATGCCGATACCCTATTTAAAATAAAAAAACTAAAAACTAGCGTCAACTTGTGGCAGCTACTTACAGGAGATGTGCAGTTGGGAACTCTAGAAGTTCATAATGGCTTTATCCAGCTAGTAAAAAAAGGAAAATCGAGAAATTTTGATGCCTTCCTGAAAAAAGATCCATCCGCCGAAAAAACAAATAAAAAAAGGGATTACGCAGATTTTGCTTATGCTCTTATTACAAAAATATTGAATTTAGTCCCAACAGATATTGTGCTAGACAATCTTGCTTTTAAAATAGATGATAACGGCAATAAAACAAATATCAATTTTCAAAAATTACGTTTAACCAATAAACAATTGGAGACCTCCATAAAAGTAGAAACCAACACCATATCACAACGATGGAAAATCAAAGGGTTTGCAGATCCTAGGAACAAAAAAGCAGATATTCGTTTGGTAAATATTGATACTGGTGCTATCAAAATACCGTATTTAGACGAACGGTTCAACCTCAAATCGAGCTTTGACTCCATCCGATTGAGCATTGCAAATATTGAAAGGGATGGCGACGAACTGCATCTAGATGGCTTTATGGCTATTGCCAATTTAAAACTCAACCATCCTAAAATTGCTAGTAAAGATGTAGTTTTAAAACACGCTAAATTTGATTATCGTTTTCTTTTGGGGTCAAATTTTATCTCCATTGATAGTAGTTCGACCTTACAACTAAACAAAATTAAATTTCATCCGTACTTGACCTATGAAACCGAAAAAGACACTGTTTATAAACTGAAAGTGGATTTACCAAAAATGAAAGCACAAGATTTCATTACCTCATTACCTGATGGTTTATTTACTCATTTCCAAGGTATGGAAGCCACTGGAAGTTTTGATTATAAATTAGACTTTGCTTTTAATAAAAACAAACCGAATCAACTGGTTTTTGACAGTAAACTAAAAAAAGAAAATCTACGAATCACAAAGTATGGCGAGGCGAACTTAAACAAACTTAATGGCGAATTTGTTTACCGTGCACTGATCAAAAATGTATTCCAGCGCCCTGTTTTAGTTGGATCAGCCAATCCAAACTATACACCACTTGATCAAATGTCACCCTATTTACGTAAGTCGGTTTTAACTACGGAAGATCCTTCCTTCTTTTCACATCGTGGTTTTATTACCGAAGCTTTCAAGCAATCCATTGTTAAAAACATTAGAACCAAAAAATTCGCACGTGGCGCAAGTACCATCAGCATGCAACTAGTGAAGAATGCTTTTCTGAGTCGGGAGAAAACCGTATCGCGCAAACTAGAGGAAATATTATTGGTTTACATCCTTGAAAACAATAGGATTGTGAGCAAAGAACGAATGCTAGAGGTGTATTTCAACATTATTGAATGGGGTCCAAATGTATATGGAATAGGCGAAGCAGGTCAGTTTTATTTTCAAAAAACGCCATCAGAATTATCGCTGAACGAATGCTTGTATCTCGCCCGAATTATTCCAAGTCCAAAAAAGTTCATGTATCAGTTTAACGATCAAGGGATGTTGAAAGATTTTGCTGTAAAACAAGAATCGTTTTTGACCAATATTATGTTTCGAAGAGGACTTTTAAATCCTGAAGATACTATTTATAAGTCCTTACCCATACTGATTTCAGGACCTGCAAGATCTTTTATCAAATTCAAAGTACAAGATTCAACACAAATAAAAGTGGATTCCTTAGCCGTTGAAGATGAATTTAATCTTTAATATTTAAAACAACCCTGTCAGATTTTAGAACTCTGACAGGGTTTATTAATTTACGGTGCTGGATCTGGAATTGCTGCTTGTACTGCATCAATCGCTTTTAAAACCTCCTCCGAAAGTGTTACTTGAATCGTATCTATGTTTTCTTTTAACTGTTCTACTGTTGTCGCCCCAATGATCGTGCTGGTTACAAAAGGCTGTTGTTCTATAAATGCCAAAGACAGTTCTGTTAAGGTCAATCCGTTATTAATTGCAATTTCATGATACAAACGAGTAGCTTGAGTACTTTGCTCGCTGTTGTATCGAGAGTATTGCGGGAATAAAGTAAGGCGTGCTTTTGGATGTGATTCACCGGTTAGGAATTTCCCAGATAAAATACCAAAAGCCATAGGCGAATACGCAAGTAAGCCCACATTTTCGCGCAAACAAACTTCGGCGGAAGCATTTTCAAAAAGACGATTCAATAAGGAATACGGGTTTTGAATCGTTTTTACCCGAGGTAGATTATTGTATTCGCTTTCCTCCAAAAAACGCATGATTCCCCATGGATTTTCATTTGACAACCCAATATGCTTGATTTTTCCAGCTTTTACAAAACCATCCAAAGTTTCCAAAACAGCGTGAATATTATCTTCCCACGCATCCTCTTGTACCGTGTAACCGCGTTGCCCAAAATAATTCGTTTTGCGTTCTGGCCAGTGTAATTGGTATACATCCAGATAATCAGTTTGCAATCGTTTTAGACTTTCGTCTAAAGCAAACTTGATACTAGCTGGCGAGAAATCTAACTTTTCTCTCATATACCCAAAATTAGGATTGGGTCCCGCAATTTTAGAAGCTAGTACAATTTCTTCTCTTTTTCCTGATTTTTTAAGCCAAGTTCCTATAATTCTCTCGGTGCTTCCGTAAGTATCTTTATTAGCTGGAATAGAATACATCTCAGCAGTATCAAAAAAATTAATTCCGTTTTCTAATGCATAGTCCATTTGGGCGTGACCCTCAGCTTCTGTATTTTGTTGACCAAAAGTCATAGTTCCAAGGCAAATTTTGCTGACTTTTATATCGGTATTGGGTAAAGTAGTGTATTTCATATTCAAGGAAATTGTATTATATTTTCAAAAACAAAGATAAAATTAGTTAATGGTTACTATTTAGTGTTAACAGAAAATTTAGAAAAGTTTACAGGATGCAAAAAAACATAACCGCGAATTCGCAAATTAAAAACCCCTCAAACGAAAGATACTATTAGCGAATTTGCGGTTAAGAAAAGATTCCTTTTTAAACCTTTAAGAAATTAAGTTTCATTAAGAATTCAGGCTTAATTTTCTTAATTCCTTACTGGTTAAACGTATAACAGTTCTGTTTACAATTAATCGATGTCATTCAGCATTTGGGCAATTTCATCTAATCTTGGAGTTAGAATGATTTCGATTCTACGGTTTTTTGACTTCCCGTCGGCGGTTGCATTGCTTGCTAATGGAGAAAACTCTCCTTTACCTGCTGCTGTTAAGTTTTCTTTATTGATTTTTTTGTTCTCACTTAAAATAGCTACAATAGAGGTCGCCCTTTTCGTTGATAAATCCCAATTGTCAGCAATAGGTCCTGAGGCTGTAAAGGCATCATCATCAGTATGACCTTCTATTAGTACGGCAATATCAGGATTGTCGCCCAGCACTTTACCCAATTCTACTACCGCTTTTTTCCCTTCGGAACCTACAGCCCAACTCCCCGAATTAAACAGCAGTTTGTTCTCCATAGACACATATACTTTTCCGTTTTTTTGCTGAACGGTCAACCCTTTCCCTTCAAAACTGTTCAACGCTTTCGATAAGGTTTCTTTCAGTTTTTTCATGCTCGCTTCTTTTGCTGCAATCAAGTCTTCTAACTCTTGTAAACGCTGTGCACTTTTACTTAATCGTTCTTGTTCTAGCGCTAATGCTTTTCCTTTTTCATCTAGCTGATCCAGTAATTCACGATTTTTTTTCATGTTGCTTTGTAGCGCATCGTCACTGTTTTTTTCTAATGCGTTATAGGAACTTTGCAAGGCTTTTAATTGAGCCTGAGCTGCTGCATACTCCGCTTTTGCTTTTGCTAATGCTGCTACAGCATTGCTTACATCCATTTTTAAACCATCTCGATCTAATTCTAATTGGTTTTTAGCTTTTACTAACGCTGAATTATCATCCGCTAGACTTCTATTTTCTTTTTTTAAATCAGTGTATTTGCTTTCTAAATCATTGTATATTTTCTTGGATACACATGAAGTAGATAGCGCCATTACCAATAATCCGATGGAAACTTTTTTAATCATATTAAGTAGGTGTTTATGGTTTTCTTTTGTTGTTTTTGGAATCAAAAATTTATTCTAATTCGACTAAAATTGGACAATGATCCGAATGCACTGCATCTGACAGAATCACGGCCCTTTTGAGTTTATGTTGAAGCGAATCACTGACTAAATTGTAATCAATACGCCATCCTTTGTTATTTCCTCTAGCTCCAGCACGGTAACTCCACCACGAATATTGGTGTGGATCACTGTTAAAATGACGAAAACTATCTACAAAACCAGACTTCATAAATCCGTCAAGCCATGATCTTTCTTGAGGTAAAAACCCAGATACATTTTTATTGCGCACAGGATCATGAATGTCAATCGCCTCATGGCAAATGTTGTAATCCCCACAGATAACTAGGTTTGGTGTTTGCTTTTTTAGTTCGTTAATGTAGTTTTGAAAGTCATCCATAAACTTAAATTTATGATCCAATCGATCAATATTTGTCCCGGAAGGCAAATACAAACTCATCACCGAAAAATCATCAAAATCAGCGCGTAGATTTCGACCTTCAAAATCCATGTGGTCAATTCCGGTTCCGTAAGCAACATGATTCGGTTTTATTTTAGACAAAATTGCTACACCGCTGTATCCCTTTTTGGTTGCAGAATAATAATATTGATACGGATAGCCCGCATTTGTAATAGCTTCAACAGGAATTTGATCTTCGGTTGCTTTAATTTCCTGAAGGCAAATAACATCTGGATTTGCTTGTTGCAACCATTCAATAAAGCCTTTTGAAATTGCCGCTCTGATTCCGTTTACATTGTATGAAATAATTCTCATTATCTATTTTTTTGAAATTCAAATGTAACAAAAAAGAAGAAGTTTGATTCAGAAAAATAGAGAAAATGGAGTTTTTTGCTATCTTTGTTTCTTGCTCTAAAAAAAGAAAAAATTCATGGGTTTAGTCACCGCCAAAGAAGTTGCAAAAGCAATAAATGCAGACAAATACGGAGTTCTAGGTACTTTCTCCGGCTGGATGCTGATGAAGGTGCTAAAAATCTCTACCTTAAATAAAGTATACGATAGGAATAAACATTTAAAGGATGTTGATTTCCTGAATGGTATATTAGATGATTTAAAAATAAAATTCGAAATCCCAGAGGAAGATTTAAAACGACTACCAAAAGAAGGTGCTTACATTACGATTTCAAACCATCCGCTGGGTGGCATTGACGGTGTTTTATTATTGAAATTAATGTTGGAAAGAGAGCCCAATTTCAAAATTATAGCTAATTTTCTTCTGCATCGTATAGAACCCGTAAAAAAATACATCATGCCGGTAAATCCTTTTGAAAATCATAAGGATGCGAAGTCTAGCGTGGTGGGAATTAAAGAAACGCTTCGCCATCTAAGCGATGGAAAACCATTAGGGATGTTTCCCGCTGGTGAAGTTTCTACTTATAAGGATGGAAAATTAATGGTCGACAAACCCTGGGAAGAAGGTGCCATTAAAGTCATTCGAAAAGCTCAAGTCCCTGTTGTTCCTATATATTTTCATGCAAAAAACAGTCGGTTATTTTATTTACTTTCTAAAATAAGTGGCACTTTCAGGACGGCAAAACTCCCTTCGGAAGTGTTTAGCCAGAAAAGACGCGTGATCAAAGTGCGTATTGGCAAACCCATTTCTGTTAACGAGCAAAATGAACACACTACACTAGAAGAATACTCAGAATTTTTGAGAAAGAAGACTTATATGTTAGCGAATCCTTTCGAAAAAGAGAGTCCATTTTTGCCAACACCCACTTTAAAAATTCCTAAAAGTCCCAAAACAATTGTTACTCCAGCGAGTCAGGATAAAATGATCAAGGAAGTCGATGTGCTACGCAGCATGGATTGCCGACTTTTGCAAAGCAAGAACTATGAAGTTTTCTTTAGTGAAGCTGCTAAAATTCCAAATATTTTACATGAAATTGGGCGTCTTCGTGAAATTACTTTTCGAGAAGTAGGCGAAGGAACCAATGAACCTATTGACTTGGACAAACACGATCAATACTACCACCATTTATTTTTGTGGGATAACGAAGCAAACAAAATTGCAGGTGCCTACCGCATGGGATTGGGTTCTGAAATATACCCGAAGTACGGAATAAATGGTTTTTACCTCAACGACTTGTTCCGTTTTGAACCAGAATTATATGATATGATGCACAAATCGATCGAGATGGGTCGCGCTTTTATCATCAAAGAATACCAACAAAAACCCATGCCACTTTTCTTGTTATGGAAGGGAATCATGCATACCACCTTGCGTTATCCAGAACACAAATTTTTATTGGGAGGCGTGAGTATTAGCAATCAATTTTCTGATTTCTCGAAATCATTGATGATTGAGTTCATGAAATCTAATTATTACGATCCCTATATTGCACAATACATACACCCCAAAAAAGCGTACAAAGTAAAACTAAAAGATGCCGATAAAGACTTCATTTTTAATGAAACGGAGGCTGATTTAAATAAGTTTGATAAAATAATAGACGAACTGGAGCCAGGAAGCTTGCGTTTACCAGTATTAATAAAAAAATACATCAAGCAAAACGCAAAAGTGGTGGCTTTTAATGTAGATCCGTTGTTTAACAATGCCGTTGACGGCTTGATGTACATACGAATTGCTGATATTCCCGAAAGTACAATGAAACCCGTAATGGAGGAGTTTCAAGCAGAACTAGAACGAAAATTAGCCGACAAAGAAGATTAAATACAAATAGCTTTTCATAAAAAAATCCCGATTTTAAAATCGGGATTTTTTGTTTTAGAACCAAGCTTTTTTACCTACTTGATACGTTTGATAAAACTCTTCATCTGATTTTGTTAGATATATTATGCCTTCTATAAGTCCTAATAAACTTGTTAGTATTCCACATGTAAAAACACTGATTAATAACCATATTATCCCTTCTGATGTATAACCTAAAAGAAATTTATGAATTCCTAAGGGACCCAAAAGAATAGCAAGAAGCCCTGCAGCTATTTTTTTATTATCTTGTTGAATCGGGCGTTGATTATTCCATTCTTCATGCTTTAAATTTTCCATGGGTTAATTGTTTTTGATTTGTTTTTGATTTGTTTTTTAAGTTGTTTATTGAAATTTAGCATCAATTGGCTCCCAAAGTTCGATTTTATTTCCTTCGACATCTAGTATCCAACCAAATTTACCATACTCATAAGACTGCATATCACCTATAATTGTTACACCTTCATCAGATAATTTTTTTAAAAGCTGCTCGAGATCATCCACTCTGAAGTTTTGCATAAACTGTTTTTCACTTGGTTCAAAATAATTTGTATCTGCTACAAAAGGCGACCATTGGGTGCTACATTCATTTCCTTCCTTGTCTTTCCACCAAAAAGTAGAACCATATTGATCTGTTTTTAAACCTAAATGTTTTCCGTACCAAGCCACCAATTCTTTGGGATTTTTTGATTTAAAAAAGAAACCCCCAATACCCGTAACCCGTTTCTCTATCGCTTCAACTTTGACTTCACCAAAATATTTTGCTTTAATTTTATCTACAATTACTTGGGCAAGTCGCTCGTGGCTTTCAAAGGTCCAACCTGCAATGTGTGGTGTCAGAATAACATTTTTGGCTTTTAATAAATATTGAAAAGCCTCTGGTGTATTTTTATCCTGAAAAAGAGTTTCAAAAGACAATTTCTCGTATTCTAAAACATCCAAACCTGCTCCGAGAACTTTACCTGATTTTAGAGCAATAACTAAATCTGCTGTTACAATGTTCTTGCCTCGTGAAGTATTTATTATCCAAAAAGGTTTAGCAAAACCATCTATAAAATCAGTATCGACCATCTTATCTGTTTCTGGAGTCCACGGAATGTGCAAACTTAACACCTCTACCTCCTGCTGAAATACTTCAAATGAAACCTGCTTTGCATTACTATCGCCTACATTTTCTTGAATGTCATAGCACAACACTTTCACATCAAAACCCCGAAGTTTTTTAGCAAACGCTTTGCCCATGTTGCCATAACCAATAATCCCAATGACTTTACCATCTAGTTCATGACCCCGATTGCTTTCTCGGTTCCAATGTCCGGATCGAATTTCACGATCAGATTCATTTAATTTATTGAACAACGACAAAATCATGCCCAACGCATGCTCTGCTACCGCATTCCTATTGCCTTCTGGAGCGGCGATAAGTGTAATGTTCTTAGACTCGGCATAGTCACAATCGATGCTTTCTAGACCAGCACCCACACGTGCGATAAATTGTAGATTTGTAGCTTTATCTAAGAATGTTTTGTCAATTTTAAAACGACTCCGAATTACAATTCCTTGGTATCCGTCTATTTTAGCTTCAATTTCCTCTTTTGATGATGTAAAATCGCTGTGATTCACAAATCCAGATTGTTGCAATTGATCCCACAGTACGGAATGGTTGCTATCGATATGTAGGACTTTGATATCCATAAAGTAGTGTTTTTTTGATACTTCAAATAAACAAAAAAATTACGGTTTATTGTTTTACCAAAGAGAATAAGCTTTGAAAATTGTAAATTAGCGTTCTGAATTTTTTGCTATACATTGTATTTATGTAGCAAATGAAATCTTAAAAATGAAATTAACTAAAACATTCAACGCTTTTTTTGAAAGTGAAAAATCCGGTGGTCTTTTACTACTTTTTGTGACAATACTATCACTTGTATTAGCTAACTCCCCTTTTCAAAACCAATACATTGCATTTTGGGAAACGCAACTTGGAAGCCATTCCGTAACCCATTGGATTAACGATGGATTGATGGCAATCTTTTTTCTGTTGATTGGTTTAGAGTTAGAACGCGAAATGTATCAGGGAGAATTATCGAGCCTTAAAAATGCAGCACTGCCTATTTTTGGCGCTTTAGGCGGCATGGTTGTTCCCGCAGGAATTTTTTTACTGTTAAATATTGGCACCATTACACAAAATGGCGCTGGTATTCCTATGGCTACAGATATCGCTTTTGCAATTGGAATTTTATCTCTTTTGGGAAATCGAGTTCCTACTTCGCTCAAAATATTTTTGACCGCGCTTGCCGTAATTGATGACTTGGGTGCTATTTTAGTTATTGCAATTTTTTATACAGAAACTATTGCTTTTATAAATTTGTTTATTGCCTTTGCCATTATGGGAGGCTTATTCATTCTCAACAGACGAAATGTACACAGCCTTTTTCTGTATTTAATTGGAGGGGTTGCCATGTGGTATTTCATGCTAAATTCTGGGGTTCATGCTACAATTACAGGCGTATTGCTAGCATTTGTGATTCCGTTTGGCAATGGAGGCAAGAAAACATCCTCGTATCGACTGCAGCATTTTTTACACAAGCCTGTCGCCTTTTTTATTCTTCCCCTATTTGCAATAGCAAACACTTGTATTCCCATAAATTCGAATTGGTATGAGGGATTAAATCACTCCAACACGCTTGGTATTATGGTTGGTCTGGTGATTGGGAAACCACTCGGTATCTGGTTGTTTTCCTTTGTTGCAGTAACTTTAGGAATTTGTACGTTACCTAAGGATCTAAAATGGAGTAATATTCTAGGTGCTGGAATGCTGGGCGGTATCGGGTTTACCATGTCTATTTTCATAACGTTACTAGCGTTTAAAAATGATGGAGAAGAAGTAATTACCTATTCAAAAATTGCGATTTTGATTGCTTCTTTTATTGCAGGAACTATTGGTTTCTTATGGTTAAAATTTAGTTTGAAATCCGGCAAAGCAAAGAAAAAGAACTAGATTCTTAATTACATTCACTTCATCAGTAATTTGCACTGCATAACGCCTGAGCTTATTATAAACTCTACTGCTTTTAAACATTCGAATTACACTTGTACTTTATTGTACAATTATTTTTTTGTTTATACCGTTGTAAGCAAACGCTATTTTTTATTTGTAAAGTATCTTTTTGTCTTTTCTCTACTTTGCATTCTCGTTTGTTACCTCCATCAAAACGAATGCTTCAGCATTGCAAAAATCCAAATGTTATAAATAGCAATAAGCAATATTAATGACTATAATAATTACTAATGTATCGCATTATGCATCTAACAAATACATTGAATTCAGCATTAAAACTTTTACACTACTTTACATTTTAAAATCTGTCTATCAATTACTTAACAATATGTCAATGTTGCAAATTTAAAAATAAATTGTGTAAAAGTTATATAGTAAAATATGCTGACATTTGTTTAAGTGAAAATTAATTCACTTAATAAATACAAAAAAGATGAACACAGAAAAATCAATTGAGATATTAAATTCGTTAATCCAAATCAATAACGACCGAATAAAAGGGTACGAAACTGCTTCAAAAGAGGCTGATGAAACAGATTTGAAAACATTGTTTTCTCATTTTGCTGAAACAAGTTTAAAATGCAAATCAGATCTTGTTGCTGAAGTAAAAAGACTAGGCGGAACAGCAACTGAAGGAACAACTACATCAGGTAAATTGTTTAGGGTATGGATGGATATTAAATCTGCCATGACTGGTAGCGACAGAAAAGCGATAATCAATTCCTGTGAATATGGAGAAGAAGCTGCACTTGACACCTATGCTGACGCTTTAGCTCATACCGAAGATTTATCATCAGAACAATTAATGATGATTAAAGAACAACATAGTGCTATAAAAGCAAACCAGCAAAAAATAAAAGATTTAAGCAATCATATGGCTTAAGTTTTTGCTTGTTGAAACGGGATTTAGCCAAAAATCATATTTACTAACCCGTTTGTTGTATTTATCTCTATTAAAAAATTATTGCTTAGGCATTTGTCAAGATTCTGAAATTAGGTTCTTGAAAAATGCCTAAGCAATATTTATTTGGAATAGTATTGGAAATTATTTTGGACCTTTTAATACATTTTCATGCAGTAAAAGAACATCTTAAGACCTAATTTGACTATTCATTTACAGAGCAAGGTTCGCATTAAGGTAGTCTATCCCTTAATTTGTTTCAACGAAGTTTTGATGCCGCGTATTAGGGACGAACTAAAACCGTGCATTTCCATTTCGTTCAATCCTGCAATCGTGCATCCTTGTGGTGTGGTGACACGATCAATTAATTGTTCCGGGTGTACTTTTTCTTCGAGAAGCATTTCAGCAGCTCCTTTTACGGTTTGTGCTGAAATTGCCAAAGCAGTTTGCCAATCGAATCCTATCTCAATACCGGCTTGCATTGAGGCTCTGATGTAACGCAACGCAAAAGCAGTTCCACTAGCGGCTAAAACAGTAGCTGCATCCATTAATTTTTCGTCAATAATGGGAGCGGTTCCTAAACTCTGAAAAAGAGCAACTACACCTTGCGCCTTATCTTTGTCTTTTTCGTGGAATGCTATACAAGTAGCTGATGCGCCAAATTGTGCTGCAATATTAGGCATAATTCGCACGGCACTATTTGTAGCACCAATCTTGGCTTGCAAATTTTCAATGGATAAGCCACTCACTGCCGAAGCGATGATTTTATCCGAAATTACAGGAAGAATTTCGGCTAAAACCGCATCTACTTGATAGGGTTTTATAGTCAAAATCAAAACGTCAGCCTCTTGAATTTGGTGCGTATTATTACTGGAAACTGTTGCTCCTAATTTTTCTAGATATAGAATACTAGAGGTGTTTCTGCGCGTAATTGTGATTTGGTTTTCAGATGCAAATTTAGATAGTCCAAGTGCTATAGAAACGCCTAAATTACCACCGCCAATGATGTGTACTTTCATTTTTTATTTTTTTTACAAAGAATATAAGACACTATTTTTTAATCTAATTCTATTTATGTAAGTCCTAAATTTAAAGAAAAGCTAATTCAAATTCTTTGAAATTGCTATTCTTTCTCCTTTGTAGCATTTATTTAAAATCCTAAAATCAATTTAGCTATCGAAAAATAAATCAGAATTCCGCAAATATCGTTGCTAGTGGTAATAAAAGGTCCAGTAGCTAAAGCTGGATCAATGCCAAACTTATCCAGTAATAACGGAATAAATGTCCCAATTAAAGAGGCAATAATAATCACAGATATTAAAGCCGTGGTAACAATTACACCAATAATAATTTCAACATTCAACAGGAAATGACTTCCTAAAAATAATATCGTAGCCAGGATTACTCCGTTTAACAAACTCAATGACACTTCCTTAACTAATCTACTAAACAACGATCCACTTAAGGTGTTGTTTGCCAGACCTTGTACAATAATTGCCGAAGATTGCACTCCAACATTTCCTGCCATTGCCGCAATCAATGGTGTAAAGAAAAATAAATTTCCGTGTTGTAGCATAGCGCCTTCAAACAAACCCAGCACTTTTACCGAAATAAAACCGCCTAATAACGCTAAAACTAACCACGGCAAGCGCGCTTTTGTATGTTCAAATATGCTGTCATCAGCTTCAACATCTTGCGAGATACCTGCTGCCAACTGGTAATCCTCATCGGCTTCGTCCTTGATTACATCCACAATATCATCAATGGTGATTCGCCCTACTAATCGTCCTAATTCATCCACCACCGGAATGGCTTCTAAATCGTATTTTTGCATGATACGAGCCACCTCAACATCTTCGGTATCTACTTTAACCGAGTTCAATTTCCTAATATACACATCATTAATTGGCGTTCTGGAAGAAGTTGTCAATAAATCTTTGAGCGACAAGCGTCCTTTGAGTCTATCTTCATCATCAACGACATAAATCGAATGAACTCTAGAAATATTTTCGGCTTGTATTCGCATTTCTTTTACACAAGTGAGCACATTCCAATTTTCATTGACTTTAACCAATTCTTTGTGCATGATTCCACCAGCGGTATCCTCGTCATAACGCAATAAATCGACAATATCTTTAGCATGTTCCACATCCTGAAGCTCAGATATTACTTCGGCTTTCAAATCTTGCGAAAGCTCTGCAATAATATCAGCCGCATCATTGGTTTCCAACTCGTCTAATTCTTCCGCGATCTCTTTTGGCGAAAGCCTGCTTAATATATTTTCACGCAAATCATCTTCTAATTCTAGAAGAATTTCGGCTGTTTTTTCACTGTCTAAAACTTTAAAGATATAGGTTGCTTCATTAAAGTCCAGCTCATCCAGAATTTCGGCAATATCAGCATGGTGCATGTCATTCAATAACACTTCCAGTTGCTGGTCGTTCTTGTTTTGAATGAGTTGCTCTAATTCCTGAATTAGTACTTTGCTGATTTTAAACTCCATCGGCTTCTATTTTTTGAGTAAGTGCAATAAATTGTTCTACGTTTAATTGTTCCGGTCGAAGGTTGAAAATTTCATCCTCTCGCAAAGCATCAGACAAATTTAAAGTCTTTAAACTATTTCGTAAGGTTTTGCGTCGTTGCTGAAAAGCGGTTTTTACTACCGTAAAGAATAATTTTTCGCCGCATGGCAAACTGTAATCCTTTTTTCTGCGCAAGCGTAAAACACCCGATTTTACCTTTGGTGGCGGAATAAAAACATGTTCGTCTACGGTAAACAAATACTCCGCATCATAAAAAGCCTGCACTAATACTGATAAAATTCCGTAGGCTTTTGTTCCCTTCTTTTCACAAATACGCTGTGCTACTTCTTTCTGGAACATTCCTGCAAATTCTGGGATTTGATCGCGGTATTCTAATGTTCTAAATACAATTTGTGTCGAAATATTGTATGGAAAATTCCCGATAATCGCGAATTGTTTTCCTTCAAAAATTTCGTTGATGTTGTATTTCAAGAAATCCTTAGATATGATTTTATCTTTTAATTTGGGATAATTTTGATCCAAGTACGTTACTGATTCGGTGTCGATTTCAATTACATACGTATTGATTGGTTTGTCCAACAAATATTTTGTCAAAACACCCATTCCTGGACCTATCTCTAACACGTCATCATATCCTTCTAAATTCAAGGTGTCGGCAATATCTTTTGCAATGCTTTCATCTTTAAGAAAGTGCTGCCCAAGGTGTTTTTTGGCTGTTACTTTTTCCATGCTTATGCTGAATACTATCAGTGTTTTTTAATGTCCTAATTTTATTGGTTTTTGTTTATTTCTCGCAATTGCTGAATATCCAATAAATCCTTAGGTCTGTTTGCTTTAATTTTGCTTATTATTAAATCCTCTAATGAAAGTACATTCCATTTTAAAAAAAGATTGTCATTGACTTGCACTTCTTCACTACTTTCAAATGCTTCTGCAAAAGTTTTATTTACAGAAAATTTTGTAATTAATTCTAAATCCAAGTCTACAGGAGAGAATTTAACGGAAATATTTTGTTCTTGTTTTTTTACATTTTCGGGGAAATCATCAATTTCATATCCCATTTCATTAAAAACGGCTACTAATTTTTTAAAGTTTTCATCCGTGGTCTCTATCCAAAAATCCACATCCGCGGAATGACGCTGGTACCCATGAAAATTTACCGCTCCTCCGCCAACCATCAACATTCTTACCTTATGTTTATTGGCAGTAAAAATGAATTGATTAATATTTTCTTCCCATTTTTGCAACATATCAGCTTGCTTTTATTTGAATAATAAAATTCGAATTAATGTCGTTTTTACGCTTCACTGGAAATTGATTAACTTTTTCCATCAAACGTAAAAAATGATAAAAACGTTCTGTTTTGGACAATTTCAAAAAATCTTCCAATTGCTTTCTGTTGCTTTCTTCTTTAGTTTGAAAATGCAGTTCCATGGCTATTTATAATCTGCAATTAGTTCTAATTCTGTTCTAAATGCCAACATTTTATCACCAAATAATTTTAATCCTTCTTCGCGAAAACTCGGCGCATCCTCTTGATAGTATCGCTCCAAAGTTTCTTTGCTATCTGTTGTGTATTGAACAGAATACGTCACGCCTCCCATCTCTTCCTCAATTAAAACACGAACCATTCTAGCGGCAGTGAATTTTCCTGTTGCCAAAATTTCAGGAATGTGTTTGTGTTGCATCCAGATCATCCATTGATCGTGCACACTTTCATGTATGTTTGTTGTAACGTTGTATAATATCATTTTTTTTGTTTAACTGGTTAGTTATTTAACTGGTTAATCGATTCAAAAATTAAACAGTTCAACTTTTTTACAAGTTGGTGTCGCCACGCAATTGCCTGAACTTTTTCCTAGCTTCTACAAAATATATACTGTCTTCATGACTAAATATTATTTTTTCGTACAAGGGCTTTGCTTTTTCAGGCAGCTGTTGCTTGTTGAAAATTTCGGCCGAAAAATACAAGGCTTCATCTATGTAAATGCCATCGCTGTGTTTTTCAATAATTGTCTGATAGTTGCTTAAAGCTAAAGCAAAATCACCTTTCTTTTCATAAATTTTACCCAATCGCAATAAGGTCACTGCTTCTATTTCCTGACCGGTATAATTTTTAAGAATCGTTTGGTATAACCGTATTGCCTCCTCATTTCTATTTTGATAGAGTAGATAATCCCCTTTCGCAAACTCTTTCAAAGCTGTTTGTGTAGAATCTGCAGCTGTATTATCATTGATCAATAAAAAATACGCTAGGGCATCATTGGCAATCAACTGCGTATTTGCCGATTTTAATTCCTTAAATTGTTTGAGCGCCCATGCAAAATCTGTTTTGAAATAACTTGTTTTTGCTGCTTTCAAGCTAGCTTCATGAGCCACCACATCGTTCTTTAAATCCAATTCAATCTGTGAATAATAAATCAGTGCTTGGTTGAATTTTTCTTCATAAAGCAAAATATCTGCTAGTTCCATTTTGGCAGTGGCCGCTTGATATTCGTTCAATTGCAATTCTAACGCTCTTTTGATTATAGCTTTTCCTTCTTCTGGTTTTTTTAAGCTAAAAGTCATGAAATGTGCCTGAATTAGCTGCAAAGATAAGGTAAAAGGTGTTGTTTCAAATTGTTTCAACATCCCGTCTAATTCTGTGCTGATGGCTGCAAAGTCTTTTTCTGTTGCTTTTTCAATTTTCATAGTAACCAAATACGAATTGGCCTGAATGAGCAGTTCTAAATCTTGCGTGTTTTGCAGGACAAAGCCCAAAATTTCCTTGGCAGATTCCTCATTCCCGTCTTCGATAGCCAGTTGTCCCAAATTTACGATATTGGTCAACGATTCTGGATTGCGTTTGTAAATGGCTTTTTCTTGAATAAAAGCTTTATCAAATTCTTTCTGTTGTACATAAAACCAACTTAAATACCGATTCCAAAATACATCTTGATTTTTTTGTGTTTTTAAAATTAATGCCTTTCGCAAGAGTTCATTGAAATTTGCATCTCCTTCATCAACCATAAACCGAACGAGTTGGTTTTGGATTCTGATGGAGTTTTGAGGATTGGTATAGGCATCTTCCAAAAAGGTGGCAATCATCATTTCCATATTAGCCATCTGACCGTATAGTAAACCAATTTGGTAATTAAAATTAAAATCCTCGTCAGATCCTGAGGCAAGTTGATAGGATTTTAAGGCGTATTCCAAAAGTACTTTTCGTTCAAAAGCATTTGCGATTCCGTACACTTCTTTTGGATTTTTCTTGATGCGTTCTAAAGCTTGATCGAAATAAGTGTTGGCTTTAGCATCCTTTTTTTGCAATAGATTGTTATACCCCAATTCCACTAATATATTCCCTTGTTGGTATTGAGCAAATCGCTGTTGAAGTGCCTTTTCGACACTTTCGTACTGCTTTAATTGCTGGGAACAATCAATTATTCTTAGAAAATACTGTGAGTTCTGAGGGATTTCTTTCAGCAGTTCTTCATAGCTGATTTTTGCTTTTTCAAAATCACCTTTATCGTAATAATACTGCGCTAATTGTTCGTTTTGCGAAAAACAAACCAATGAAAAAAACAGTGTGATATGTAGAAAGAGTTTTTTCATTATTAATTGCAGTTTGCCTTGTCAAACATCTATTTTTTTTAAACATTTAAGTCATATAAGACTTGCATCGCTTTCCATTTTAAACTTTGCAAAAACTGATATGACTTATATGTTAAATTTTTTAGTTTATAATATCAAACCCACAATACGGGCGCAATACCTCTGGAATTACAATCCCTTCCGGAGTTTGGTAGTTTTCTAAAATTCCTGCCAAAACCCTTGGCAAAGCCAATGCACTTCCGTTAAGTGTGTGTGCCAATTGATTTTTTCCGTCTTTATCTTTGAAACGCAATTTCAAACGATTCGATTGAAAAGTTTCAAAATTAGAAACCGAACTAATTTCTAACCAACGATCTTGTGCGGTAGAAAACACTTCAAAATCATAAGTCAGTGCTGAAGCAAAACTCATATCGCCACCACAAAGTCGCAATATTCTATAAGGTAATTTTAATTCACGCATAATACTTTTAACGTGCTCCACCATTCCGTCCAAAGCTTCGTATGACTTATCAGGATGTTCAACACGAACAATTTCTACTTTATCAAATTGATGCAAACGGTTTAATCCGCGTACATGCGCACCATAAGAACCCGCTTCACGACGGAAACATGGCGTATAAGCAGTCGTCAAAACTGGTAGTTGACTTTCGCTTAAAATTACATCACGAAACAAATTTGTCACCGGAACCTCAGCTGTTGGAATTAAGTACAAATCATCCGTTTTATCATGATACATTTGCCCTTCTTTATCTGGCAATTGTCCCGTTCCATAAGCCGAAGCTTCATTTACCATGTGCGGAACTTGAACTTCATTATAACCTGCAGCCGTATTTTTATCCAAGAAATAATTGATCAAGGCGCGTTGTAACCGTGCTCCTTTTCCTTTATATACTGGAAATCCTGCACCAGTAATTTTCACACCCAATTCGAAATCGATGATGTCGTATCTTTTTACTAATTCCCAATGTGGTTGCGCGCCTTCATGCAAAACTGGAATTTCTCCTTCTTCAAAAACATTCAGGTTTTCCTCTGGCGTTTTCCCAACAGGAACAATATCAGCAGGAAGATTAGGCAACGTATATAACTTCTCTAACAATTCAGCGGCAAGTTCATCAGCCGTTTCTGCTAGAGCTTTGCTTTTTTCTTTGTTTAAAACGGTTTTTTCTTTTAGAATTGCGGCCTTTGCTTTTTCTCCACCTTTCATCAATTCGCCAATGTCTTTGGACAATTTATTAGATTCAGCAAGGATATTGTCTAACTCTACCTGCGTAGCACGACGTTTTTCATCTAGTTGAATCACCTCTTGGACAACACTTGTAGCATCGATGTTTCTCTTTGCTAAAGCGGTGATTACTTTTTCCTGATTCTCTCTAATAAATGCAATTTGTAACATAGCTTGATTTTTTTAACGCTAACTTTTATAATTATGGAAGCAAATTTAGGGAAATGTTTGATAGTATGAGTTAAAAGTTTTGTCAAAAAGCGAATTAAAAAGGGGAATTGCAACGCTTTTTTTATACATCTATAGATTTGAATAAAATAAATAAACGAGAATGTTTATTGGGTGATTTTTTAATTACCTGTTTATGAATTTTTACGGTAGTTTGAACAATAAATTATTTAAGTACATCATTTATAATACGTTGAACGTATTGTAAAAAAACATATTTTTGAATACCTATTTTTACTTAATAGAAAACAATAAAGTAGTAGGGAGTCGATTGTACAAATAAAATTTGAAATCGTTATGAGTAATACTATCAACCGTAGAAATTTATTTAATTTAATATTTAGTAAATTAAAAATAAATCAGGACCCTAAAGATCCGTTATTTGAAAAATATTCCCGAAAAATATTTACAGGCAGAAGATATCAAAGCGTTAAAAGCGCTACAAAATCTGGTTTTACTGATAGAGTAGTTCCTGTTAACAGTGGATTAACCCCTTACAGCGGTAGTTGGGGCAAGGTTGAAGTACTGCATTTACTAAAACGTACTGGTTATGGTTTTAAAAAAAATGATGTAGATGCATTACTAGCTTTAAATATGACAAATGCGGTCAATGCTGTGTTGAACATCAGTACTACTGCGCCTTCGCCTCCCGTAAATTCATACAATAATTATTCGCCAGATGAGAGCAACTTGCCCTACGGTGCTGACTGGACAAATGATCCATTACCTGCAGGAACCAATACCACTAACTCGAGAAGAATAGATTCATTATCACAGTGGAATTTTGGTTTAGCTTGTGATCAAAATGTGACTATTAAGGAAAAAATGACTTGGTTTTGGTATCATTTTATTCCAGTAGATTTTGAAACCGTGCGTAGTGCACCATTTTCATATGCGAGCAGTAATTCATGTCGCATATTGTACTCCTACATGAAAATGTTTCGAGATAATCCGCTTGGAAATTACAAAACACTTATTAGAAAAATGGCTACACAGCCCGCCATGATGTACTATTTAAACAATCAAGCCAATACAAAAACATCTCCAGACGAGAATTTTGCACGAGAGCTCATGGAGCTTTTTACTTTAGGAAAAGACCCATTAAGCCAGTATACTGAAGTGGATGTGATACAAGCAGCAAAAGTTTTAACAGGATGGAGAGTGGTAAACTTAAATACTGCAACACCCAACACTAATTTTGATATCAATTTTCATGATACGAGCAATAAGCAGTTTTCCTCGTTTTTTAACAATACCGTCATTAACAGTGCTGGTGCTTCTGAGTTAGATGCTTTGATTGATATGATTTTCACAAAATCACAAGTAGTTTCAGAATATATTTGCCGCCGATTATACCGCTATTTTATCTATTATGATATTGATTCCACAATTGAGTCCAACATCATTATACCCTTAGCACGAACATTTGTGGCTAACAATTGGGAAATCGAACCGGTATTAAACCAACTTTTCAAAAGCCAACATTTTTATGATATGGCCAATAGAGGCGTTTATATCAAATCCCCTTTTGATCTGGTCATTGGTAGTTTGCGTACTTTTAACTTGAACTATACGGTGACCGATGCTACTAATTTTGAAGCACAATATAAAGTTTGGAATTACTTTAACAACAATGTTTTAACCGGCTTAGAACAAACTATGGGGAAAATTCCAAATGTTTCCGGTTGGGTTGCTTTTTATCAAAATCCATCGTTTCATGAATATTGGATCAATTCCAGTACCACTCAAAAAAGATTCGATTTCTTAAATAGACTTTTTAACGGTTACAATCTTACGTACAACTCGCTCACAACTCGCATAGAAGTAGATCTAATAGGTTTTATTCAACAATTTGATCCCGCTATTTGCTCTGACCCAGATTTACTTGTCTCGGAATGCATAAAATTTTTATTACCAATTGATATTAGTAGTACTCAAAAGGAACAAATAAAAATACAATCATTGCTTTCTAATCAAACAACGAATAATTACTGGACTTCAGCTTGGTCACTTTATCTCAGTGATACTTCAAACACTACCAACAAAAATAGTGTAAAAACAAGATTGAAATCTTTGCTAGTTACACTTACTCAACTTGCTGAATACCAATTAATGTAACCTTTTGAAGTTATGAAAAGAAGAAGTTTTATAAAAACAAGTGCATTAGCCTCGATCCCTTTAGCTTTGAATGGAATTCCAGTAATGGCATCAGCGTCAATTGAAAGTAATGCATTAGATGTTTTGGCAAACGCAGCGGTAAATTGCGGAAAAATTTTGGTTATCATTCAAATGAATGGGGGCAACGATGGGTTAAATACCATTTTCCCTTTAGACAAATGGACAAATTTAAATAACGCACGTTCAAATATATTGATGAACCAAAGTTCTGTTCTGCCATTGGCTAATAATGCAACTACTGGCCTACATCCTGCAATGTCTGAAATGAAAAATTTGCATGACAATGGCAAATTAATGATTGTTCAAGGGGTGTCCTATCCCAATCCGAGTTTCAGTCATTTTAGAGCAACTGATATTTGGTTTACAGCTTCTAATAGCAATCAAACTCTTGATAGTGGCTGGCTAGGACGATCGCTAGACACTATATATCCTAATTTCCCTCTTGGTTATCCTAATAGCGCCATGCCGGATCCATTGGCTATTCAAATAGGTTCTACTTTGCCTTTTTCGTTGCAAGGACCTACTATTAATATGGGATATAATGCTCCAGATCCAAATGCACTTTTGAACGTTATTAATCAAATTACAGATCCCGCACCTAATTCTGATTACGGTACAGAGCTGACTTTTTTACGTTTAATGAAAGACCAAAGCAATGTATATCGCACTGCAATACAAGCTGCTTTTAACACTGCTCAGTCACAAACCGCAACATATCCCAGCGCTAATAAATTAGGAGATCAATTAAAAATTGTTGCCAAATTAATTAACGGCGGCCTACAAACTCCTATTTACATTGTCAATCACCCTAATACATCTGATTTACACAGTGGTCAAGTAGATGCTGCAGATAAAACCAAAGGTGCTCATGCCACAAATCTCAGTATTTTATCGCAGGCAATACATGCCTTTCAACAAGATTTAGAGCTTATGGGGAAATCAAATTTAGTAACAGGAATGACTTTTAGTGAGTTTGGTCGAAGAATTAAAAGCAACGGTAGCCTTGGTACCGATCATGGAGCTGGAGCACCTGTAATTTTCTTTGGAGCCGCGTTGAATACTGGATCTAGTGCTATAACCGCTCAAAATCCCGTTTCAGGTATGATAGGCAGTTCACCAAACATACCGTTAAACGCAAGCGTTTCAGACCAGATTGCAATGCAATTTGACTTTAGACAAATTTATTCTTCTATTATGCAAGATTGGTTGTGTATGAGTGAAGCACAAACTGCGGAAGTTTTGGGTGGCACTTTTACAAAATTAGCTCTATTCAAAACTGCAACTTTAGATACTGTTTCTTATGAAAATGAACACTTTTTTGTTGTTTATCCAAATCCAATTACAAACAATAGTATCAATATTAATTTTAAAGATAGTTTAAGTGATTACGTAAATGTGCAGTTGTTTACAATTCAAGGAACAAAAGTCTTTCAAAAATCGTTCAAAGTGTATGGAAACACCTTAACATTTTCGCCAGATAATACCTTGACATCTGGAATCTACATATTAGAAATAGAATACAACAACTATAAATTCCACACCAAAGCGATTGTGTCTTGATAAATAAAGAATGGCAAGTTTTAACGTACTTCATAAATAAAACAAGCTAAAACACAGGGATTCTCTAAGGTACACTTTAACTCTCTACGCGTTAATTTGTACTTTTTCTATGTAAAATAACTACTCCCTTTTAATCTCATGACCTACAAACTCTTCTAAAACTTCAAACATTTCATCTACAGTAAGCACTTCTAAATCGGGATGGGTTTTTAAGAAATTAGCGTTCAAAGCAACTACATTTTCTTCTATTTCAAAAAAAGTGTCATTGTTGAGTAAATCTCGAATAGGATTTACGCCTTCCAGTTTTCCTTTTAAGAATTTATTGAGTTTTACACTACTCATTAATTTTACTTTTTTGGATTGTTGTTGAAACAATTCCAAATGCTTTTCAGCACCAATCAAAGTCAAACCTTCTTCTATCAATTCGTTTAATTCTTTATTCCAACCCGAATTGTAGACAAATTGCGCAAAATTACCTTCAGTGTATTGGGAAGTGTAATAATCTAAATAATAACTCATCAGCGCGTCTTCATGAATTAGATCATCATCTATTTTTTCCTCGCGCATCAGGTTAATTACTGAAATATTAGAGTGGATGACATCTTGCGGGTTTTCGCTGTTTGAGGCGGTTTCTGAGATAATTATTCTACCGAATTCCATAGATTTTGTGTTAGAATGTTTGGTACAAATTTCGGGTAAAATACTGAGGAATCGAAATGTTTTTTTTAGCCACAGATTACAATGATTAACACAGATTTAAATACGCAACAGATTAAATATCATCAGATTTGTCACTACTCTTTTTCTGATTCATTTTTGTAACCAATGCCTTCAAGCGTAATGCTTTTGCTGCTTTTCCTTCTTGAAGTTTAGTCTTTTTCCGATTGAGCAATTTGGTATATAACGCCTTATTTTTGGTGTTTTTTCCGGGTCCTTTTGCCATAAATCATACTCCTCTTAATTACTTTTACAAAGATAAAAAAGCATCTCTATTTCTGGATGTGTTATCTATAAAAACAGAAACTATCTTTTAAAAAAATAAGTTATCTTAGCAATATGAAAATGAAAGAGTCTATACAAATAAAGTTAGCGGAATTTTTGACATTATGCAAAAGCCATAATGTTAAAAATATTTATGCTTTTGGTTCTGCTGTGACTGAAAATTTCAATGATGAATCCAGTGATATTGATTTATTAATCGAAATTGATACTGAAGACCCTATCGAACGTGGGGAAAATTTGATGGATATTTGGGACAAACTAGAAGAATTTTTTCAAAGAAAAGTTGATTTATTGACCATTTCATCCATTAAAAATCCAATTCTTAGAAAAAATATAGACGCTACAAAAATTTTACTTTATGACGGAAAAGAGCAAAAAGTATCTTTCTGATGTCTTAATGGCGATAACATTAATTCGCGAATTTACTTTTGAGATTACCGATTTCAATATGTATGACAAAGATAGAAAAACTCAAAGTGCCGTTGAAAGGCAGCTGGTAATTATTGGGGAAGCATTAAATAAATTAAGACAGACTGAAAATATTTTTATAATTGAAAATGGCAATCAAATTATTGGTTTCCGTAATCGTTTGGTTCACGCTTATGACAGCATTGACAATTCAATAGTTTGGGCAATTCTTAATCGTCACTTAGAAAAATTAAAATTAGAGATTGAGAATTTAGAAAATTACAAGTAGCATCCACTTGATCCATTTAAAGCAAAATGTAAACAGCTCTTGTTCCAGACAAAAAATAGCCACAGATTACAATGATTAACAGAGATTTAAATACGCTACCGATTAAATCTCATCAGATTTGTCACTATTCTTTTTCTTATTCATTTTTGTAACCAATGCCTTCAAGCGTAATGCTTTTGCTGCTTTTTCTTCTTGAAGTTTAGTCTTTTTCCGATTGAGCAATTTGGTATGTAACGCCTTATTTTTGTTGTTTTTTTCGGGTCCTTTGGGCATGGTTTACAGTCTTCTTTAATTACGGTTACAAATGTAGATAATCATTTTACATTATCCCAAAAAACGTCTTTCACCAATAAATCCCTAGCCCCGATAAAAGTGAAAATCCTTATTGTTTTTTCTTTAAAAACAATAAGATTGCAACGTATAGCGGGAAATAGCTTCAAATAAAAATTCTATTCCTTATTTTTGCAGCTCGTTCTGAATTAATTTCAGAATCTAAAAATAATTTTATGATACAGAATCCAAAAAGATATACGATTACAGCGGCATTGCCGTATACGAACGGACCGATTCACATTGGCCATTTGGCAGGTGTTTACGTGCCTTCGGACATTTATTCAAGATATTTAAGATTGCAAGGAAGAGACGTTTTGTTTGTTTGCGGGAGCGACGAACACGGTGTAGCGATCTCTATGAAAGCCAAAAAAGAAGGCATTACGCCACAGGAAGTAATCGATAAATATGATGGTATTATCCGCAAATCATTCTCTGATTTTGGAATTTCATTTGATAATTACTCTAGAACTTCAGCTAAAATTCATCATGATACTGCTTCGGAATTTTTTAGAAAACTGTATGAACAAGGTGATTTTATTGAAGAAGTAACCGAGCAATTGTATGATGCAAAAGCAGATCAATTCCTTGCAGACCGTTTTGTGGTGGGAACTTGCCCAAAATGTGGCAACGAGGAAGCGTACGGTGACCAATGCGAAAAATGTGGTTCTACGCTGAATGCTACCGATTTGATTAATCCAAAATCGACTATAACAGGAGAAACTCCAATCATGAAAGCGACGAAACACTGGTTTTTGCCTTTGGATCGTTATGAAGATTTCTTGAAAGAATGGATTCTTGTAGGACATAAAAATGACTGGAAACCAAATGTATACGGTCAAGTAAAATCATGGATTGACGGCGGATTAGAGCCTCGTGCGGTAACTCGCGACTTAGATTGGGGAATTGATGTTCCAGTTGAAGGTGCCGAAGGAAAAAAACTATACGTGTGGTTTGATGCACCGATTGGCTATATTTCGGCTACGAAAGAATGGGCTTTGCGCGAAGGAAAAGATTGGGAACCATACTGGAAAGATCAAGAAACAAAACTGGTACATTTCATTGGGAAGGACAATATCGTTTTTCATTGCGTGATTTTTCCAGCGATGTTGAAAGCCGAAGGAAGCTATATTTTGCCTGATAATGTACCTGCCAATGAGTTTTTGAACTTAGAAGGAAATAAATTGTCTACGTCTAAAAACTGGGCGGTTTGGTTGCACGAATACTTGGAAGAATTCCCAAATCAGCAAGATGTTTTGCGTTATGCTTTAACATCGAATGCACCGGAAACTAAGGATAATGATTTTACCTGGAAAGATTTTCAGGCGAGAAATAATAATGAATTGGTTGCGATTTATGGTAATTTCATTAATCGTGTCGTGGTTTTGACTAATAAATATTACAACGGAATTGTACCTCAACCAAACGAACTTTCAGAAGTAGACGAAGCAACTTTAACCGAATTGAAAGCCTATCCAGCAGTGATTTCAAGTTCACTGGAGCGTTACAGATTTCGTGAAGCGTTGAGTGAATTAATGAATGTGGCTCGTTTAGGAAATAAATATTTGGCTGACGAAGAGCCTTGGAAAGTTATCAAAGACAATCCAGAACGCGTGCAAACACAAATGTATGTGGCTCTGCAAATCGCTGGTGCGTTGAGCTCCCTTTGCGAACCTTTCTTGCCTTTTACCGCTAAAAAATTATCAAGAATTTTAAAAATAGAAAGTCCGTTGAACTGGAATACTATTGCTCAAAATTCTGATTTGATTCCGGCTGGTCACCAAATTGGAGAAGCGGAATTGTTGTTTGCCAAAATTGAAGACGAAGAAATTCTAAAACAAATAGACAAACTAGAAGCAACTAAAACGGCTAATACCGCCGAAAACAAAAAAGCTGAACCACAGAAAGAAGCCATTCAATTTGAGGATTTTGCCAAAATGGATATTCGTACAGGAACAATCTTGGAAGCCGAAAAAATGCCGAAAGCAAACAAGCTTTTAATTTTGAAAGTAGACACCGGAATTGATGTTCGCACCATCGTTTCAGGAATTGCAGAGAGTTTTAAACCAGAAGATATTATTGGTAAAAGAGTTACTGTCTTAGTGAATTTGGCTCCAAGAAACCTTCGTGGCGTAGAAAGTCAAGGTATGATTTTGATGACCACAAATGCCGAAGGAAAACTGGTTTTTGTAAATCCAGATACGGATGGCGTTGCCAATGGAGAGACTATAAATTAAGAAAAATCAACCACGAATTCGCTAATTAATACGTACTCCTACTATATTAATTAGCGATTTCGCGGTAAATAAAAAAATATGAGCTTAAAAGTAATTGCTTTCGATGCCGATGATACCTTATGGATCAACGAAACGTATTTTGATGAAACCGAGCAAAAATTCTGTGGTTTGATGGAAGACTATTTGTCCCACCAAGGCATTTCTAAAGAATTATTTAAAGTCGAAATTGACAATTTAAAATTATACGGCTACGGAATCAAAGGCTATATTCTTTCAATGATAGAAGCGGCGATGACTATCTCGAACAATACCATTCCGATTGAAATCATCGAAAAAATTATCCAATACGGAAAAGAATTACTCGAAAAGCCAATTATTTTATTGGATGGTGTCGAAGAAACTTTGGAAGCTTTATACGGAAAATACAAATTAGTGGTTGCCACTAAAGGCGATTTATTAGACCAACGAAGAAAATTACACAATTCGGGTTTGGGTCATTATTTTCACCATATCGAGGTGATGTCAGATAAACAAGAAGTTGATTATTCTGATTTAATTAAACGTCTCGAAATACAACCTGAAGAATTTTTCATGATTGGAAATTCTCTAAAATCAGATGTGTTACCTGTTTTAGCCATTGGCGGACATGCTGTTCATATTCCGTTTCACACGACCTGGGCGCACGAAAAAATTGATCACAAAGTAGAACATGAAAACTTCAGTGCTTTCGAAAAAATAACCGAAGTACTAAAAAAGCTAGAACACTAAAATAGCAACAAAACACAACTCATAAAACAGGTTGATTCCTTGGTAATCGTATGCCTAAACACGTCATAACAAACCATTTTTCACTCTATTTATTCCCTATTTATTTATAAAAACTAAATTGCGAGCGTTATAAAAGCTCATTCAGCTTGGTTTTTTAACATTATTTATATGATACTTTTAAAAAAGCACATTTACAAGGAACAAATTTCTACTTATTTACAAGATTATTAGGAATGTTTGTATAATTAACTGATGTTATATTTTAAACAAAAAAAGTGATGTAAATTTGCTATGAATTTAAATAAAAAAATAATGAGAAAAATCATTCTTACGTTCGTTTTTGCATCTACATTAACAACAATGAGTGCACAAACAGAGACTACACAAACTAAAGAGGTTGCTGTAGAAAATAATTATAACAAATGGTCTATTGAATTAGCTGGAGGTTTAAACAAACCGATGAGACCTATGACTGCTGGATATAGAACTGCTGTTACTAGTGCTTATGTAGCTGATTTAGGTGTACGTTATATGTTCAATAACAAATTTGGTTTGAAAGCTGATTTTGGATATAACAGTTTTAAAGAAGGTGAAAATTCAATAGGATTTGATTCTCAATACTACAGAGCTGACTTACAAGCAGTTGCTAACTTAGGAAGAATCATGAGCTTTGAAACTTGGACAAACACTCTTGGTTTATTAGGTCATGCTGGTTTTGGATTAGGTTTTGGTGAATCTGATAACTTTTCAGGAACTGATAGAATGGGTAATTTTATTGCTGGTGTTACTGGTCAAATTAAATTATCTAATAGAATTGCATTGACTGGAGATTTTACAACAATTCTTAATGCAAAACAAAACCGTACTTTTGATGGTGCAAGCACAATAGGATCTCCTGGTTTTGGTGGTGTACTTTTTAATGGTACAGTAGGTTTAACTGTTTACTTAGGTGGTAATGAAAAACATGCTGACTGGGTAATTGATAATTACAGCGAAATCGAAAACTTGAGACAACGTATTGCTGATATTGAAACATCAATGTTGGATACTGACAAAGATGGTGTTGCTGATTACCTAGATCAAGAGCCTAACACTATCGGTGGTGTAATGGTTGACTCAAAAGGTAAATCTATTGATTTGAACAACAATAATGTTCCTGACGAATTAGAAAGCTATTTGCTTAAGACTTACGGACAAAATTCTGATAAATCATCTATCGTAAACAATAGTACATTAATCAAAAACTTAATCAACGAAGGGTATGTAAGTACTTATTTTGATTTCAATAAATCTACTCCAACTAATGTATCTACTGAAGGAATCGATTTTATCTTGACTTATTTAAGAAACAATCCTTCTGCATCAGTTGATATTATTGGTCATGCTGACGAATTAGGAAGATCAGAATACAATGATAAATTGTCTACAGCTAGAGCAAACAGTGTGAAAGAAACTTTAATTAAAGCAAATATTAGTGCTTCAAGATTAAACGTTATTGCAGCTGGTGAAGATTCTTCAGTTGAAAAAGATTCAGATGCAGCTAGAAAATTAGTAAGAAGAGTTACTTTCAGAATAAAATAAGCTCCTTATTTCATAATACAAAGCCCTAAAAGAAATTTCTTTTAGGGCTTTTTTATGTCTTTTTAATTTTAGTCTACTGCAATTTTAATCGCTTAGATTTAATAAAAGTTCCTTTAAATTGAATTTTAGATTTCAAAGATTAGAAGTACTTTTGAAAAAAATAAAATCATCCCATTTTGAAAACCCTTTTAGACATTGAAAACTGGTCCAGAAAAGAACATTTTCATTTTTTTAGACAATTTGAAGAACCATTTTTTGGCGCAACCGTAGAGATCGATTGTACTCAAGCTTATGCTATTGCAAAGTCACTGAACACTTCATTTTTCATCTATTATTTACATAAAACATTAGTAGCGGTTAATGCTACCGAATCTTTTCGCTATAGAATTTCGGGAGATCAAATATTTGTTTGTAAACAAATTAATGCATCGGCAACAATAAGTCGTAGCGACGGTAGTTTCGGATTTTCTTTAATCGAATTCAACCCTGATTTTGAAATTTTTACTGCAAATGCCTTAGCAGAAATAGAAAGAATACAAACTACGACCGGATTATTTACCCGAACTTTTGAGGATGACAATGTGATCCATTTTTCGGCTATTCCCTGGCTCGATTTTACTTCCTTGTCACATGCCAGAAGCTATACTTTTCCCGATAGTTGTCCTAAAATCTCTTTTGGAAAAATGAAAATTAATGAAAACGGAAAAAGAACCATGACCATGTCAATTCACGTTCATCATGGACTAGTCGATGGCCTGCATTTGGGACAATTTGTCGATTATTTTCAAGAAATAATGAATCAATAAAACACGAGACTCTTTCAGAATAGCATTTTGCTTTACTTATCTTCTACTTCTGTTGAAGAACCACTAGCTCAAAAAATATTTATGTTTCCAATAGCATTTCATCCTATTTATCAGCATCCGTTGCCCGAGGGACATCGTTTTCCTATGCTCAAATATGAATTGCTCCCCCAGCAATTAGTTCATGAAGGAACTGCTTCTGTAGCTGATTTTTACGAACCTGAAATGTGTGATTTAGCTCCCGTTTTAGCTATTCATACCACTAAATATGTGAATGATTTACTGCAACTCACATTAGATAAAAAAGCTGCACGCAAAATTGGTTTTCCTCTTTCAAAAGAATTGGTAGAACGAGAATTGATAATTGCGCAAGGAACCATTATAGGCGCACAAAAATCATTCGATACCAAAGTGTCGTTCAATATCGCAGGCGGCACACATCATGCCTTTACAGATCACGGAGAAGCTTTTTGCTTATTGAATGATCAAGCCATTGCTGCTCAATTTTTATTGAATCATAAATTGGCTAAAAAAATAGTAATCATCGATTTAGACGTGCATCAAGGAAATGGAACGGCTGAAATTTTTCAAAACAATCCAAATGTGTTTACGTTTTCTACGCATGGTAAAACCAATTATCCGTTCAAAAAAGAAATTTCTGATCTAGACATCGCCTTTGATGATGGAACAACTGATGATGCGTTTCTAAAAACTATTGGTGCTATAATTCCAAAATTAATCGAAACACAAAAACCTGATTTCATCTTTTATTTAGCAGGAGTTGATATTTTAGCTTCAGATAAGTTAGGAAAATTAGGTTGCTCACTGGATGGTTGTAAAAAAAGAGATGAATTGGTTTTTGAGCTTTGTGCAAAACATCAAATTCCCGTACAAGTTTCTATGGGTGGTGGGTACTCGCCAGATATCAAAACAATTATCGAGGCGCATGCCAATACGTATAGAGTTGCAAAAAGTATTTTCTAAATTATTTCAATACTTGGATACTTGCGCTCAAATTCACGAAAATGTCTTGCTGTGCAATAAAAAAAAGGCACGAACTCCTTATGAAGAATTTCGTGCCTTTTTAATCTCATTCTTATTTACTTAAAAGCAATACCTCATTAGCAACAATTTCGGTCACATAGCGCTTTTCACCGTTTTTATCGTCGTAACTTCTGTGCGTTAACTTGCCTTCTATTCCTATCTCTTTTCCTTTCACAACATATTTTTCAATAATATCAGCTGTTTTTCCCCAAGCCGTAACACGATGCCATTCGGTTTGCTCCACTTTATCACCGTTCTCTTTATAATAGACATCATTTGTGGCGATGCTTACGGTGGCTAATTTTTTACCTCCGTCTAATGTTTTTACTTCTGGATCTTGACCTACTCTTCCGATTAATTGTACTCTGTTTTTCATGGCGTGTAAATTTAAATATTAGTGTTTATAGTTATCGTGTTAAATCGTTCATTCGAATCAACAGGGCAAAGATGCGACAGGTTCAAAACTGTATGCGGTTACTAACTACTTACTTTCGGTTGTAACTATTTGTAACCGTTTGTAAATGGCTAAAAAATAATTATATTTGTTGAAAATCAAATTATTATGCAAGCCAAAATAAACAAAGTAGAACTACGAAATCTAGAGTTTGACGACTACAAAGAACTTAAAAACTCAATGGTAGAGTCGTATCCTGAAATGGTAGGTTCTTACTGGAGAGAACATCATATCGAAAAATTACTTAGCCTTTTTCCTGAAGGTCAACTAGTAATTTTAGTAGATGGAAAAGTTGTTGGCTCTGCATTATCGCTAATTGTTGATGAAAGTTTAGTAGATAAAAACCATAATTACTCGGATATTACTGGGAAATATACCTTTTCGACCCACAATCAAAAAGGGGATGTCTTGTACGGAATTGATATTTTTATACACCCCAATTACCGTGGACTGCGCTTAGGCCGCAGATTGTATGATGCTCGAAAAGAGTTGTGTGAACAATTGAACCTCAAAGCCATTGTATTTGCAGGAAGGATCCCTAATTACGGCAAGCACTCTGCTGCGCTAACTCCAAAAAATTATATCGAAAAAGTAAAAAGAAAAGAGTTGCATGACTCTGTTCTTTCTTTTCAGTTGAGTAACGATTTCCACGTCATCCGAGTAATGAAAAATTACCTAGAAGGCGATATGGATTCAAAAGAATTTGCTGTTTTATTGGAATGGAATAATATTTATTACGACGAAAGTCCAAAATTAATTAACCTCGCAAAAAGTGTTATTCGATTAGGACTAGTCCAGTGGCAAATGCGTCAATTGAATAATCTAGATGCTTTATTTGAACAATGCGAGTTTTTTATTGATGTAGTTTCGGGCTACGGATGTGATTTTGCCTTATTTCCAGAGCTTTTCACTGCTCCGCTTATGGCTGATTACAACCATTTATCTGAAGCTGAGGCAATCCGAGAACTGGCACGACATACAGACCCTATTCACAAACGATTTAAGGAATTAGCCATTTCTTACAACATCAATATCATTACAGGAAGTATGCCTTTCCTAGAAAATGGTACGTTATACAATGTGGGTTTCTTGTGTAAAAGAGATGGAACTTCAGAGATGTATGCTAAAATTCACGTTACTCCAAACGAAGTGCAACATTGGGGAATGACCGGTGGATCGCAAATTAAAACATTTGATACCGATTGTGGGAAAATAGGAATTATGATTTGTTATGACGTCGAATTTCCAGAACTATCTCGATTATTAGCAGATGAAGGCATGAATATATTATTTGTACCTTTTCTAACAGATACACAAAACGCCTATACTAGAGTGAAACATTGCGCGCAAGCTAGAGCCATCGAAAACGAATGTTATGTAGCAATTGCAGGCTGTGTGGGGAATCTTCCTAAAGTAAACAACATGGACATTCAATATGCACAATCAGCTGTGTTTACTCCATCAGATTTTGCTTTTCCTAGTAACGGAATCAAAGCCGAAGCCACTCCAAATACTGAAATGACGCTTATTGTAGATGTCGATTTAGACTTACTAAAAGAATTGCATGAGCACGGAAGTGTCCGCATCCTTAAAGATCGCAGAACTGATTTGTACGATATCAAAAAAATTTTATAAATAGTAAATAATCAAAGCTTATTAAATGGATAATAAAATACTATTAAAAAAAATCGCGCTATTTGTTTTTCTAATACCATTGTGTTCTTTTTCGCAAAACAGCAGCAACTCACTTAACGAAGCACTTTTAGATCCTTTAAAATGCGAAAAATTATATATAACACAAAACGAATTTTTAAAGATTGATGAAAAAATTGGTCAATTGATTAACTTAAAAGAACTAATAATAATTGACTCCAAAATAATAAAACTACCTTCAAATATTAATAAACTTAGAAAATTAGAAAAATTAAGAATTCAGGACTGCGTAAATTTTAAGTTTCATATAACTGATTTAGACAGTTTAAATTCATTAAAAAAGTTATTACTATATAAGAACAATTTATCAGAATTACCAAATTTAAAAAACTTGGTAAATCTAAAAGAACTAGATATAATGGATAATAAAATAGAGGAATTTCCAAAAGAACTCTCAAGCAATAGTCTAGAAAAATTGTGGCTAGCCGGCAATAAAATTAAAAATATGGATAGTTTAAAATTATTAAAAAATCTAAAAACCTTAGATATTCGTAATAATGGATTAAAAACTATTCCAAAAGCTTTAAAAAAACTGCAACATCTGTCTTATTTGGATGTCTCAAACAATCCAATATCGAATATTCCTACTTGGATCGGAAATTTTAAAGAACTCAGGATGTTACTGATGACGAGAACCAACCTTGCTAAAATACCGAATAATTTAGGAAATCTTACTAATTTAAAATGGTTAGAATTGCAAAATAATAAAATCAAAAAAATTCCAAAAACTTTTTCGTATTTAAAAAACTTATATTTATTAGACATTGGAAACAATCAATTGAATAGGATACCATCATGCGTAAATAAAATGAACTCGTTATCAAAATTTGTAGCTGATAATAATAAAATAGAAGAATTGCCTGTTGGTATTTGTGAATTAAAAAATATCGAAGAATTAAATTTTAATTATAACCAACTAAATACGTTACCTGAAAACATTTTTAAAAATAATACATTGAAACATCTTAAAGTAGAAAATAATAATTTAAGAGAGATCCCCCTAAATTTTATAGATAATAACAATTACAGAGTGATTGATGCTAGGGAAAATCCAATAAAAAAAGAAAACATGATACTACTAAAAAAGATAAACAATAAAGATAAAAATTTATATATACACGTTGATTAGAAAAAAATAAATCCATGAATAAAACCTGTTTAGAATGTGGAGAAAAAATTGTAGGTCGTGAGGACAAAAAATTCTGTAGTGACGGCTGTCGCAACGCTTACAACAATAAAATAAATAAAGATAGTACTAATTTTATGCGCAACATCAACAACAAGTTGCGCAAAAATTACCGCATTCTATCCGAACTAAATGTAGAAGGAAAATCTAAAACCACTCGGGCTAAACTCCTAAGCAAAGGTTTTGATTTTGATTTTTTTACCAATATTTTAAAAACCAAAACAGGAAATACCTATTATTTCCTCTACGACCAGGGCTACATGGTTTTAGATAATGATTACTATATGCTAGTCAAAAAAGACATTTAAATACCACAACCCCAAAACTAACCAACCAAAATGAAAAAAGATTATTCCCCAATTTTTTCAAGTCTATTCATCCTAGTAATTTTAGGATTAATTTACTTTACTATGATGCCCCATTGGACTTCAGATGAAGCTGTTCCTCCTGCAGAATTTTCTACCAAACGTGCCTTAATTCAAGTGGAAGCTATTTCAAAAAAACCGCATTATGTAGGTTCACAAGAACACGAAGTGGTAGCTAATTATCTTATAAAAGAACTGAATAAATTAGGTTTGGAGACCACAGTTCAGCAAGGGTATACGCTGAGCGATTGGGGAAATCTCGTGCAATCAAAAAACATTCTGGCACGAATAAAAGGAACTAATACTGAAAAAGCCTTACTACTGCTTTCGCATTATGATAGCGCACCACACTCCTACTCTAAAGGAGCGAGCGATGCAGGCTCTGGAGTAGCGACTATTCTCGAGAGTGTTCGGGCTTTTTTATATGCTAAAACACCGCATAAAAACGATATTATCATTCTGTTTTCGGATGCTGAAGAACTAGGGTTAAACGGAGCTGCACTTTTTGTAACGCAGCATCAGTGGGCAAAGGAAGTAGGTTTAGTGCTGAACTTTGAGGCGCGTGGTTCTTCTGGACCCAGTTATATGCTGATGGAAACCAATGCAGGAAATGCAGGATTAGTAAAAGAATTTGCAGCTGCAAATGCCACTTTTCCAGTATCAAACTCCTTGATGTACAGCATTTATAAAATGCTACCTAATGATACTGACTTGACTGTTTTTAGAGAGCAAGGCAATATTCAGGGTTACAATTTTGCTTTTATTGACGATCATTACAATTACCACACGGCACAAGATGACAGCAACCATTTAGATAAAAATACACTAGCACATCAAGGTTCTTATTTGATGCCGTTATTAAAATATTTCTCAAATGCTGATTTAACCACTACTAAAGCTAACGAAGATTACATCTATTTCACCATACCTTTTACGTTCATCAGTTATCCTTTTAGTTGGATTATACCCATGATGGCAGTGGCAATAGTACTGTTTATCTTCCTCTTATTTTTAGGAAAAGCCAAACGTATTTTATCATTCCGCGAAATCCTAAGCGGTTTCATACCGTTTATAGGAGCCTTACTAGTTGCCGGATCACTTACCTTTTTCGGTTGGAAAGGACTATTGGCCGTTTATCCGCAATACAACGATTTACTTAATGGATTTACATACAATGGACACGCTTACATCGCTGCATTTGTGTTGCTCTCTTTAGCGATTTGTTTTCTTTTTTACAATCGATTCTCGGCAAAGAAAGTTACTATGAATCACTATGTAGCACCAATGTTTTTGTGGATACTGATTAATGGAGCTATTGCCTTTCGTTTGCAAGGAGCAGGATTTTTAATAATTCCCGTTTTCTTAGCCCTATTTATTTTTGGCGTTTTTATTGTAACACAAAGATCCAATAAAATCCTAAATCTCATTTGTAGCATTCCCGCTTTGATTATCATAGTTCCGTTTATCCAGATGTTTCCCGTAGGATTGGGATTAAAAGTACTGTTTGGAAGTGCGATTCTCACTGTTTTGACTTTCGGATTATTGTTGCCTGTTTTTGGGGCTTTCGCCAAAAAGGGAATGTGGTCGGTACTATTTTTTGTACTAGCTATTTGCTTCTTTGCAAAAGCACATTCAGAATCCGGCTATGAGTATGGAAAAGCCAAATCCAACAGTTTATTGTATCTCTATAACGCTGACACAGGCAAAGCCAATTGGGCTACCTATGACAAAAATCTCGATTCGTGGACTAAAGGTTACCTAGGTGAAAATCCAAAAGATGCTGCGGATTTAAATGAATATCCACTGTTTAGTAAATATAATTCTGGATTTACCTATGCTAACCCAGCACCGAAAAAAAATCTTGCAACACCAACTATAGCATTCCTTGAAGATCGTGTAGAAGGAAATAAAAGATATTTGAAAATAAGAATTACCCCAAATAGAACCGTAAATCGATATGATATTTTTGCCAATGAAAAAATGGCTATCCACGATTTTATTGCTAATGGTGCGACTACATTAGGCCAAAAAAATTCTTTGTATGAACGCAAGGGCAAAAAAATAGTGAGTTATTATGTGGTGAAGAATGCTCCTTTAGAAATACAATTTAACATCAATATTGCTACCGTTTTGGATATGGAATTAATGGAAAGTTCGTTCGATTTAATGACAAATCCCTTGTTTAAAATAGAAAAAAGAGAAAACTGGATGATGCCAACTCCTTTTGTATTGAACGATGCAGTTGTTATTAGACAAAAAATAAAAGCAAGTCCTGTTGTCATTCCAGTTGTAGAAAAATGGATCCCAAACCAAGTTCAAAAATTCCAAAAAACCACAATAGCTGATAGCTTAAAAACCGAATAATAAACACATAATGACAAAAATTAGCATTTTAGGTTGTGGTTGGTTGGGCTTGCCTTTGGCGAAAGCCTTAGTGAAAAATGAGTATTTAGTCTCCGGATCGACTACTTCTATAGAAAAAATAGCGGTATTAGAAAATGCAGGAATTGAACCTTTTTTAATTGTACTTTCAGAAAATAAAACCATTGGAAACCTAACTGAATTTCTCGCAGATTCTGAGATTCTAATTATCGATGTACCACCAAAACTTCGTGGCTCAGAAACGGAAAACTTTGTTTCTAAGATTAGAAATATCATTCCGTTTATAGAAAAATCAGCTGTTCAAAAAGTGCTTTTCATCAGTTCAACCTCTGTTTATAATGATGTCGATGTGTATGTTACTGAAGAGACAATTGCCAAACCTGCTACTGAAAGCGGCAAACAATTACTGGAAACGGAACAACTATTGCAAAGCAATATCAATTTTAAAACGACAATACTTCGTTTTGGTGGGCTAATTGGCGAGGATCGTCATCCCGTAAAATTCCTAGCAGGTCGCGAAAATCTAGAAAATCCTAATGCGCCCATAAACTTAATTCATCAAGAAGACTGCATAGGAATAATAAACGCTATTTTGTCACAACAGGTTTGGGGCGAAACTTTAAATGCAGTTACACCGTATCATCCTACTAGAGCGGAATATTACACTCAAAAGGCTGTCGAATTGAATTTGGCCTTACCCAAATTCACCACTGATAGCAATTCTAATCGAAAAATAATTTTAAGCGATTATCTAGAAACCGTTTTAAAGTATACTTTTACACAACCAAATTTGTAATGTGAGAACTAAAATTAAAAATGCCATTTCGTCAAGAATTAGTGCAATTGGGCTGCCTATTTTGGCTTTGTGCTGGATTAGTTTTTTTTGGGGAACTACCTGGATTGCTTCAAAGGAGGGCGTAAAACACATGCCTGCTCTACAACTGGCAGCTATTAGACAATTCATCGGTGGTTTTATTTATATTGCCTTTTTCTTATTCAAAAAAACACCTTGGCCCAAAGGGAAACAATGGAAAACCATTTTTATTCTGAGTATCGTTAATTTTGTTTTAAGCAACGGCCTCAGTACTTGGGGCGTAAAATACATCAGCAGTGGGCTGGGTGCTATAATTGGTGCTATTGTTCCTTTGTGGATCGTTATAATTACTTTTTTTAGAGGAGAGCGATTGGCGCGATTAACGGTTATGGGTTTAATTGTGAGTTTTGGAGGTATATGTGTGATTTTTTACGATCATTTGAGTGATTTTATGATTCCTGATTTTAGATTCGGCATTATTTTGTCCTTAATAGCAACGCTAACTTGGGCATTTGGTTCTTTATACACCAAGAAAAAAGCGGCTAGTTTTAATCCCTATTTTAGTTTGGGATTACAAATGTTTATATCCAGTATTTTACTTTTTGCCTATAATGGAGCAACAGGAACATCGGTGAGTTTGACTGCGATTCCAGCAATTTCCTGGTGGTCGATAGCGTATTTAGTTGTTTTTGGTTCTGTACTTACTTTTATTGCCTTTATTTATACACTGCAAAATCTTCCCGCCGAAATTAGTAGTGTTTATGCGTATATTAATCCTATTATTGCTGTTTTACTTGGTGCCGCAATCTTTGGCGAAACACTAAATGCTGCTATAGCCATTGGTGGCGGCGTTACTTTATTTGGCTTATACTTGGTTAATTACTCTTTACGAAAAGCACGCACAAAGGAGTAAAAGGATCAAATATTTTCAACTCATGTACTAAATTTAGAAGCAGACTTTTTTTCTCACAAGCTATATCGTCCTGCTGTACGCTACAATCTCCTGTGCCATCCCGAAGTTTCGGGACTGGCACAGGAGGATTTCCACTCCCATCAGGGCTATAGAGAACTTGTAGGTTTTCATTACAAAAGTAAACTCAAGCGCCTCACTAGTGCACGATACAAATTCCAATAAAGTAAATCTTTAGTTACAAAAGCGGATACACCTAACAGGTTTTTGAAACGGGTTAGGTGTTTACTATTAATTAAAAAGAGTTGTAGTGGTCACATCGAGCGCAATCGAAATGGGTATTGGTTCTCGACTGCGTTCGATGTGACATTGCCTAACCCGTCTATAGAAACGGGTTAGGTGTTTACAAATCCTATTTACTGATTTTGTAATGAAAATAAAACGAACTCCAGTAGCCCCGATGGAAGCGGCATCTCCCGATTTAGAAAAACAAGGCTTTTTTGCCGTAGTTTTTATTTATCGGGAATACAGCGTACAGCGGGACGACTCGTGTGCGGTGCAAAAAAGTGCTGCTCCTAAAAAACAACATCCTTCAACACAGTAAAATTTGACTTTACTCCATAAAAAAACCCATTCGCCTTAACGAATGGGTTTTACATTTACAAAATACTGTATTACCAGATTCTCACACGTTTTTCAGGTACAATGAACATACCATCATTTTCTTTGATATCAAAAGCTTGATAAAAAGTATCGATGTTTTGCAAAGGCACATACGCACGGTACATTCCTGGCGAGTGCGGATCGGTTTTTACTTGGTTTTTCAAGGCTTCATCACGCATTTTTGAACGCCAGATGGTTGACCAAGAAATGAAGAAACGCTGCTCAGGCGTGTATCCGTCAATCAAGCCTGGATTTCCGTTTTCTTTCAAGTACAATTGTAAACCGTCATAAGCAGCATTTACACCACCTAAATCACCTATGTTTTCACCCAAGGTAAATTTACCATCTACAAAAGTCCCAGGCAATGGCTCAAGAGCGCTGTATTGTGCAGCTAATGCTCCAGTTAATGCAGAAAATTGTTTCAAATCTTCGGCAGTCCACCAGTCTACTAAATTTCCGTCAGCATTGTAACGCGATCCTGAGTCGTCAAAACCGTGTGAAATTTCGTGACCGATAACGCCACCAATTCCGCCATAATTTACAGCTTCGTCAGCTTGATAGTTATAAAAAGGTGGTTGTAGTATAGCTGCTGGGAATACAATCTCATTGTTTGATGGGTTGTAATAAGCATTAACCGTTTGCGGAGACATACCCCAACGTTCTTTGTCTACTGGTTTGTTCAACTCACCAATATTTTCTTCAAAACGCCATTTGGCCATGCTCAATGCATTTGTAAAATAGCTCCCTCCTTCTTGTGGACTTTTGATTGTCAAGGCAGAATAGTCTTTCCACTTGTCAGGATACCCAATTTTTATTCTGGATTTGTTCAATTTAGCCAATGCACTTACCTTAGTTTCAGCAGACATCCAAGACAAATTGTTAATTCTATTTTCGAAAGCTAAGAAGATGTTTTTGATCATTTTTTCTGCTTTGGCTTTGGCCTCAGCCGGAAATTTTTTCTCTACGTATAATTTTCCTAAAGCTTCTCCAACCGTTCCATTGATCGTTTGAAGTGCTCTTTCGTCACGAGGTCTTTGGCTTACCGCACCCGTTAAGGTTTTTCCGTAAAACTCAAAGTTTGCATTTTCAATATCTGTAGACAATTGGCTTGATGCTCTGTTTAATAAACTCCAACGCATGTAAGCTTTCCACTGGTCAACTTTGTTTTCTTTCAACATAGTTTCAAGCGCCACCATGTATTTAGGTTGTGATACAATTACAGTATCTACTTTCGCCAAACCAATTTTAGTAAAATAGGTGTTCCAGTTGATCGATGGCGTTAATTTACTCAACTCAGCCAAAGTCATTGGGTTGTATGACTTCCGACGGTCTCTGCGCTCTACTCTGTCTAATCTTGGTTTAGACATTGCAATTTCAAGGGCTAAAATTTTCTCTGCATTTGCTTGTGCTACGGCTGGCTTATCGCCAAGATATTGTAGCATTTTCGCAACGTGAAGTACATATTTCGCACGTTTTTCTTTAGAATCAGCATCTTCAGAAACGTAATAATCTCTGTCTGGCAAACCTACGCCTCCGGGACCTACATTAATTACATTTCGGCTGCTGTTTTTAGCATCAGTACCTACGCCAGCACCCATAAATCCAATTCCGCCAATAGGTTCCATTTCGATCAATAAAGCTTCAAGATCTTTAGCATTCTTAACTGCATCAATTTTTTTAAGGAAAGGTTTCAATGGCGCAATTCCCATTTTGTTACGACCAACTGTGTCTAAAATCGACTTGTATAAATTGATCGCTTTTCCTTGATCTGTATTTGATTTATAAGTTGGGTTTGTAGCCGCTTCTTTTAAAATAGCAAGCGCATCAGCATCTGTTCTTTGACGTAATTCATCAAAACTTCCCCAACGGGTTCTATCAGCAGGAATGGCGGTGTTGTCTAACCAAGTTCCGTTTACATACCGGAAAAAATCGTTACTTGGTTTTACATTTTTATCCATGTAATTTACATTGATTCCCGGTTCTTTAGCTGCCGGAGCATTCTGAGCTTGACTCACCGCAAAACCCATAATTGCAGGAATCACAAAAAACAATTGCTTGTTGCTAGTTTTTTTCATTTCTTTTAGTTTTTTAGTTATCTTAACAAGGCTATTAATAAATAATTTGATTTAAGTTAAAATCTATTTTTTAGGAATACCCTCTTTTAGACTAAAAAACTTCCTAAAGGTTTAATGTTAAATGTTTCAATCACGAGCTACTTATTTCAAGGAGTTTGGTACACTAAGTTTGTGTTAATTTGAATAAAAACAAAACCCGATTTCGTATTTTTGCATCAAAATAACACTATGTCCGATTTTCTAAAAAAATACCGTCTCTTTTTTGGAGTTTTTATTGTGCTTTCAGCAATCATATTAACTTTATTTTACTCGGCTTTAAAGCCAAAAAAAACACTGCCTATTTACAATCCAGCAGATGTAAACCCAGAATTAGTGGATAGCACCGTGCAATACATCAGTAAATACCACACGATTGCTGATTTTTCATTTACCAATCAAAACGGGAAAACCATCACCCAGAAAGATTACGAAGGTAAAATATATGTTGCTGATTTTTTCTTTACAACGTGTGGTTCTATTTGTCCAAAAATGACAACCAATCTATCCGATGTTCAAAAAGCGTTCGCCAATAATCCAAAAGTGAAATTGCTGTCTTTCACCGTTTTTCCAGAGACTGATAGTGTTCCCGTTTTGAAGGCTTACGCCAAAAAAAATCAGGTAAATGATGCCAAATGGAATTTAGTCACTGGAGACAAAAAAGAGATATACACGCTGTCCAGAAAATCCTACTTGGCTGTAAAATTGGGCAAGCCAAGTGAATTATACGATATGGTGCATACCGAAAATTTTGTTTTGGTCGACACCAAAAAAAGAGTTCGTGGCTTTTATGACGGAACAAACAAAGAAGACATCAAACGACTTATCGAAGACATTACTTTTTTAAGTACAAATTAAAAACTTGAAATGACTTTTTTAATGGCTTACAATTCAATTGAAAATCGCAGCTGACCAAACAATTAACCATTCTTAAAATTCATCCAAAAAGAATCAAAAATTATCAATTATCATTTTTTTTAGGGGATTAATATGTATTTTTGCAATCTTAATTCAATCTAAATAAGACTTGCAAACAACGATACATTCTCTAAAAAAAGGTGAAAAGGCCATTATCAAAGACTTTGATATTGATATTGTTCCGTTGAAATTACTAGAAATGGGTTGTTTGCCTGGAAATAGAGTCGAACTCCTTCAAGTTGCTCCCTTTGGCGATCCTTTATACCTTAACATTAATGGCTCACATGTTGCAATACGCGTAGAAACTGCTCGTGAGATCGAAGTTGAAATTTTAAAAACCAATCTATAATGACCAATCAAAACATCAATGTTGCTTTAATTGGGAATCCTAACACGGGCAAAACCTCAGTTTTTAATCAATTGACAGGATTGAATCAGCAAGTTGGGAATTATCCCGGAATTACGGTTGAAAAAAAGATTGGATTTTGCAAATTACCCAATAATGCCAAAGCTAATATTCTGGACTTACCCGGAACATACAGCTTAAATGCCAGCTCGATTGATGAAAATGTAGTCATTGAATTGCTACTTAACAAAAATGATAAGTTGTATCCAGACGTTGCGCTTGTTGTTACAGATGTAGAAAACTTAAAAAGAAACTTGCTTCTTTTTACCCAAATAAAAGACCTTGAAATTCCCACTATATTAGTCATCAATATGGCTGATAGAATGAAATTTAAGGGGATTACCTTAGACATTCCATACCTTGAAGAGCATTTAAAAACAAAAATTGCACTAATCAGTTCTAGGAAAGGTTTTGGAATCGATGAATTAAAAAAACTGATTGTCAGTTACAAAACGATTTCAAGCGAACCTTGTTTGAATGCATCTGTGATTGATCCAGATTATTTTAACGGATTACGCAAAGCATTTCCCAACCAGTTGTTGTATAAATTATGGTTGGTCATCACGCAAGATGTTAACTTCCTAAATTTAGATCGAAATGAAATTCGCAACTCGTTTACAAAATCGCATTCTGATTTAAAACGATTGCAACAAAAAGAGACCATCAAACGCTACCAGTTTATCAATGATGTGCTCAAAGTTGGATTGAATATAGACACCACAATCGCTAAAGATTACCGCAGTAAATTGGATCGCGTTCTTACTCATAAAGTGTGGGGATACGTCATTTTCTTTCTGATATTATTTATCATTTTCCAATCCATATTTGAATGGTCTAAAATTCCGATGGACTTTATCGATGCGTCTTTTGCCTCATTAAGCACATTGGCTGCCGAAAACCTGCCTGCTGGCGTACTGACCAACTTGATTTCACAAGGAATCATTCCTGGAATTGGTGGAATTTTGATCTTTATTCCGCAAATCGCTTTCTTATTTATGTTCATTTCCATCCTAGAAGAAAGTGGCTATATGAGCCGAGTGGTTTTCTTAATGGATAAAATCATGCGAAAATTTGGTTTATCGGGCAAAAGTGTAGTGCCGCTTATTTCTGGAACTGCCTGTGCTATTCCTGCTATAATGGCCACAAGAAACATCGAAAACTGGAAGGAACGACTGATAACAATTTTAGTAACTCCTTTCACGACTTGTTCCGCTCGACTGCCTGTTTACGCAATTATTATTGCACTTGTTATTCCTGACGAACGCTTGTTTGGTTTCTTGAACATGCAAGGCATGACCTTAATGCTGCTCTACTTGCTTGGTTTTGGAATGGCAATTTTTTCTGCTTATATTTTGAATAAAATTCTAAAAATAAAAGGGAAAACGTATTTTGTTGTCGAAATGCCCAATTATAAATTGCCGCTTTTCAAGAACGTCGGCATCAATGTTATCGAAAAAACCAAAGCTTTTATTTTTGGTGCGGGTAAAATTATTCTCGCTATATCGATAGTTCTATGGTTTTTAGCTTCTTATGGGCCGGGAGAAAAATTCAATAATGCAGAAAAAATTATCACTGAAAAAACAATAAATAATCCGTTGCCGGAAGCCGAATTTGAAAATGCTGTCGCTTCGCAAAAATTGGAAAACTCCTATATTGGAATCATGGGAAAAGCCATTGAACCTGCTATTTCTCCGTTGGGTTACGACTGGAAAATAGGAATTGCCATTATTAGTTCGTTTGCTGCGAGAGAAGTTTTTGTTGGAACCTTAGCTACCATTTACAGCGTAGGCGGTAGCGATAACGAAGTAACTATTAAGAATAAAATGGCTGCCGAAATTAATCCCGTAACAGGAGAGAAAATATTCAATTTTGCCTCTGGAATTTCGTTGTTGCTATTTTATGCTTTTGCCATGCAATGCGCGAGTACTTTAGCGGTAACAAAAAAAGAAACCAATTCCTGGAAGTGGCCTGTAGGACAATTGATCTTCATGTCTGGCTTTGCCTATGTGGTCGCGTTAATCACCTATCAAATGCTAAAATAGCGGACCTCAACACCTTGACACTAAAATAAACAAACGTTAATTCTTAAAAATTTTTTATTTTTAATTTGTCTAAATAACATTAGTATATTACTTTTGCGCCGTAGAATCAATCTAAATAAAAATGAAAAATAATTTACTTGCCGCAACTTTACTGCTTACATCCATTATTTTTGCACAAGAAAAGGAACTAACGCAAGCTCAAAAAGACAGTATTAAAAGTCAAAATGAGGCAGCGGTCACTCTTAAAAATGTTGTTGTAACTCCAATGCAACAAAGTCCAGAAAGACAACCTGAAATAAAAGGAACTGTTCTTTTTTCGGGTAAAAAAAATGAAGTTTTAAAATTATCCAGCATCACTGCGAATTTAACTACGAATAATGCTCGTGAGGTATTTTCTAGAGTTCCAGGTGTTACCGTTTGGGAAAATGACGGATCTGGAATTCAAATTAATATTGGAGTTCGCGGATTAAGTCCTAACAGAAGCTGGGAATTAAACACCAGACAAAACGGGTATGATATTTCATCTGACGTTTTTGGCTATCCTGAAGCGTATTACAACCCACCATTAGAAGCTGTTGAAACAATTGAACTTGTTCGTGGAGGCGCATCTTTACAATTTGGCCCACAATTTGGAGGAATGGTAAATTATGTACTAAAACGTGAAGACAAAAAAGCATTCACATTTGAAACGCAAAATACGGTAGGGAGCTACAACTTAATGAGCAGCTACAATGCCATTGGAGGAAAAATCAATAAATTTTCATATTACGCCTACAATCATTCGAGAAGCGCTGACGGATGGAGAGATAACGGCAGGTACAAAGTAAGAAACTCGCACGTGTTCTTAGAATATGCTTTCACAGAAAACACTAAGTTGTCTGCTGAATACACCAATATGGATTACGCCATGCAACAGTCCGGCGGTTTGACTGACGCTCAGTTTAAAGCTAATGCAAGACAATCTTTTCGTGAAAGAAACTGGTTGGGTACGCCATGGAACTTGTTAGCATTAAACTTTGATACTAAAATCAATGAGCGTTTACGTTCAAACACCAAAGTTTTTGGATTATTAGGAGAAAGAAATAGTGTTGGTTTTGTTAAAACTCCTAATAATGCAGATGCTATTAGTACTGCAACTAATGATTACGAAAACAGAAGAGTAGACCGAGATTTTTATAAAAATTATGGTATTGAAAACAGAAATATTTATCAATATAAAATAGGGAAAACTCAAAATAATGTAGCTTTTGGAGCTCGTTACTATACTGCTGAAACACAAAGACAGCAAATAGGAAAAGGAACTACAAAATCAGATTTTGATTTAACAGTAGAAGGTAAATATGAGAGAGACCTTACTTTCACCACTAAGAATATCGCATTATTCGTTGAAAATCAATTTAAAGTAACTCCAAAATTTAGTGTTACGCCTGGAGTTCGATTTGAATATATTTCCTCAAACGGAAGCGGAAGATTTGGCGTAAAAGATGGCGCAGATGTACCTTTCGAAAACAAAACCATTACGCGCAACCAACCGTTATTTGGAATTGGAATGGAATATAAAATGGGAAGCACAAATGTATATGCCAATATCACGCAAGCGTACAGACCGGTATTGTTCTCAGACATTACACCACCAGCAGTTACTGATGTAATTGATCCAAACTTAAAAGATGCTAGCGGATATAACGCTGATTTAGGATATAGAGGCACATTTAAAAACTACTTGAACTTTGATTTTAGCTTATTTTATCTTAGTTACAACAACAGGATTGGTAATATCAGTCAATTTAGAAATGACGATCCAAGTGAAGTTACCTTTATTTACAGAACCAACTTAGGCGAGACCGTTAATAAAGGAATAGAAGGTTTTGTTAATCTAAATGTAACCCGTTTATTTGATGTTGATGCTTTGTATGGTAATGTAGACGTTTTTGCAACGGTAAGTTTCATTGACTCAAGATATACCGATTTCAAATTTAATTCACCATCAGGAACAAAACCAGACATAAAAATTACAGAAAATAATTTAGCTGGAAAACGAGTTGAAAACGCACCGAGATACATTCATAATTTTGGTATCAGCTGGAGCAAAAACCAATTTTCTACGACCTTACAATACAAAACATCAGGAAAAATTTATACCGATGCCAATAATACAACAACACCATCAGCAAACGGAGTAATAGGTTTGTTAGAAGGGTATACTGTAATGGATTTGTCAGCTGAATATAAATTCCTGAAAAATTACAATCTTAGATCTGGAATTAATAACCTAACTGATGAGACCTACGCTACTAGAAGAGCTGGAGGGTACCCTGGACCAGGTATTTTACCAGGTGAAGGAAGAACATTCTTTATATCTGTTGGAGCAAAATTCTAACGATGTAACGAACTCATCTTTTAACAAAATAGGATAAAAGCAATTTACTAGATACCTAAAAAATTGTATTTCCTTTAACTCAAAGAAGCAACCTTAATCGGTTGCTTTTTGTTATTTTTACGGTATGGATTTTCAAGAAATATTAGCTTTTAGTGCCCTTGCCATAGCAGTGGGTTTTCTCATTAAAAAATTCTTTTTTAAAAAGAAAAAATCTGATGGAGATTGCGGAAATGGAGATTGCGGTTGTAGTTGATACTATTTTAAATACGAAACTTGTACAAAGTATTTTTTCTTATTGATTGGCGTATCCTTACTCGGATAAGGCAACACCTGAACACTTTTTAGATTTTTTTGGTTGTCAGGTAAATATTTACAAAACCATAGCTTGTTTTCTTCTTGATTTTTCGTCGAAAAAACCATGGTGTTGTCCTCTACTAGTTTTGAATCTTTGTATACCGAAAGTACTACTGTAACTTCTCCTGCCCAAATGCAATTTAGTCCCTCTGGACAACGAGAATCAGATACAACTTCTTTTAAAACTAAAGTAAATCCCTTTTTCTTGAAACACTTTTTTTGAGTGATTTTTGCAATAGAAACTTTCTCTGCGGCTATTTGTGAAAAACTAAATGTACAAAACAATAAAAATGATAACAATACTATATTTTTCATAACCAACTATTTTAAATGATTCACTCAAAGATAGGCCAAATATACTATGTTACCTTCACAAAAAGATTACTGGCAATTTTATTCGAAATGGATAAATCTCGCTTGTCAACTTTGATTTTCAATGACAAATCGAAACTTTCCTTTCCTATGATTTCAATTTTAGAACCCAAGGCGATGCCTTGTTTGTCTAAGTATTTTAAAAATTCGGATGAAGTGTCTTTAACGCCAACACAAATTCCTGCTTGGTTTTCGTGCAATTCAGAGAGCAATTGCTTTTCGATTTTAACAATTTGACCGTTTGCATCCGGAATAGGATCTCCATGAGGATCTTCGGTAGGATTTCCCAGAAAATCATCCAATTTGTTGATGAGTTTTTCTGATTTAATGTGTTCCAGTTGTTCTGCAATATCATGAACCTCATCCCAAGAAAAATCTAGCTTATCAACTAAAAAAACTTCCCAAAGACGGTGTTTTCTCACAATCATTTTTGCCGCTATTTTACCGTGATCTGTCAAGGAAACACCTTGATATTTTTTATAATTCACTAAGTCTTTTTCGGCTAATTTCTTGAGCATATCAGTCACTGACGAAGCTTTGGTTTCCATTTTTTCGGCAATCGCATTAGTACTTATTTCTGAATCTGAAATAATAGTAAGATGGTATATGGTTTTAAGATAGTTCTCTTCTGAAAATGTCATAGAATTGTAGATTGATGAATAGTGTTTTTGATTCCAAATGTCCTAGCCCTGATAGAAGCGGTATCCTTTTCCTGCTTTTTTAAGCAGGAAAAGATATAGCGAATAGCAGGAAATAGCTCCTGATACTGAAACAAATTCAGCACAGGAATTTAATTTTTAACAATCAGTAACGGAATAGAAATTTTGTGGCGCAGTTTGTTTACCGTAGTTCCAAAAATCAAATCCTTGAATCCAGTATGACCGTGCGTTCCCATTACTAAAATATCAAACTCTCCAGCATTAATAAGTTCTGGAATCACTCGATTTGGTTTTCCAAAACCTAACTTCGTTTCTACTTGAAAGCCTTTTTCGGTCAATATTACTTTGTATTCTTCTAATAATTTTTCGTCAATCAGCGTTTCATGGTCATCGATATTTTCCCCGTAAATCATAGCTCCTACGGTTTCAACCACGTGAATCAAGGTGTATTTCGCTTCTATTCCGCCAAGTTCAAAAGCATTATTTAAGGCTACTTCGTCTGCACTAGAAAAATCAACTGCAACCGCAATATTCTTTTTTGTATAACTTCCCGATTTAGAAAATTGCAGTTTTAAACTATGTGGCGAATGGTTTTGTATGTCTATTTTAGCTTTGGCAATAAAAGGTTTGAAAACGATGTACAGCAACAAAATCAAAAAACCAAAAGCCAAAGGAACCACCGTTAACCATAACAAAAGTGGATTTTCAGATGTTTCTAGCCAGCCTGTTATTTCGTCAAAAACCAATTTAGCATTTAATGAAACAATAATTGTTGCAATTACCCAAGAAGCGATTTGAGTCGCTTTTCCAATATGAAAACCTTTCATTTTAGATTTATCGCTTACAAAATGAATCAACGGAATAATAGCAAAACCCAGTTGTAAACTCAGGATAACCTGACTCAAAATCAATAATTTTCCCGTAACACTTTCCCCATAAATAGTAATTACAATAACAGCTGGTACAATGGCAATTAATCTTGTGATGATTCGTCTAACCCATGGCTGAATGCGTAAATTAAGATAACCTTCCATTACAATTTGTCCGGCAAGCGTTCCCGTAATAGTAGAACTTTGTCCTGCAGCAATCAACGCTACTGCAAATAGTATGGGAGCCAGTTTACTTCCTAAAAGAGGCTCCAAAAAACGATGGGCATCTTGAATTTCGGCCACTTCGAACATTCCGTTTCTATAAAATGTGGCTGCAGCCAATATCAAAATGGCAGCATTCACTAAAAAGGCCAAGTTTAATGCAATGGTAGAATCGATGAAATTGTATTTCAAAGCTTGCTTAATTCCTGCGGTAGTTCTTTCGAATTTTCTGGTTTGTACCAAAGAGGAATGCAAGTATAAATTGTGGGGCATAACCGTAGCTCCAATAATTCCAATAGCAATGTACAATGCCGCTTCATTAGGCATAGAAGGAATTAATCCAAACAATACTTTATCCAGTTCTGGTTGAGCAAATATCATTTCGAATATAAAGGAAAATCCAATGATAGCAACCAATACAATGATAAAAGCTTCCATTTTTCGGATGCCTTTATTGATTAAGAATAATAACAAAAAAGTATCTAAAACTGTAATTAACACCCCTTCAATCAGCGGAATATCAAACAATAAATTGATACCAATTGCCATTCCCAAAACCTCGGCAAGATCGCAGGCTGCGATGGCAATTTCGGCAAGGAAATACAATATATAATTGATAAATGGCGAATAGGTTTCTCTAGAGGCTTGCGCCAAATCACGTTGCGTTACAATCCCAAGTCGGGCGCTCAAGCTTTGCAACAACAAAGCCATAATGTTACTCATCAATAAAACCCAAAGTAAGGCATACCCAAATTGACTTCCGCCTGCAATGTCTGTTGCCCAGTTTCCGGGATCCATATAACCAACGCTAATTAGATAAGCTGGGCCAAAAAAAGCAAGGATTTTTCGGAATACTGATTTCTTGTTTAATGTAGAAACGGATTGGTTTACTTCTTCTAAAGATTTAGTCATGATTTTAAGTTGTTGACACAAATGTAATTAAAAAATTTGTTTTGCAAAATATAATTTTTAGCTTTGTCTAAATTTAAATTAAGTATAGTGAAAAAAACATTCGTGTTGTTTATAATCTTACTAGTCCATTTTGGCTACGGCCAAGAAAAAACAAGCCTATCCGGAATAATTTCATCAGATAAAAAACGGGTTACAGAAGCTCGTGTTTTTTTAATTGGAACAAAATACGCCACCCAAACAGATAGTTTAGGAAAGTATAGTATCGATACTATTGCTGAGGGTAATTATAAAGTACAAATTGTAGCAGCAGGTTTTCAAACTATAAAAAAGAGCATAACGATCAAAGAAAATGAAAACAACGTTCTGGATTTTGAACTTTCAAGTACCGAAAACCAACTCAATGAAGTCGTGGTTTCGGGAACATTAAAGGCGGTAAAGCGATTAGAAAGTGCGGTTCCAGTAGAAGTTTATTCTCCAGTATTTTTCAAGAAAAACCCAACCGATAGCATTTATGAAGCCTTGCAAAACGTAAATGGTGTACGACCGCAACTGAATTGTGGCGTTTGCAATACGGGTGACATCCATATTAATGGTTTGGAAGGTCCATATACTTTGGTTTTAATAGATGGAATGCCCATCGTGAGCAGTTTATCTACAGTGTACGGATTATCTGGAATTCCAAATTCACTAGTAGAACGTATTGAAATCGTAAAAGGACCAGCTTCGTCTTTGTTCGGCAGCGAAGCCGTGGGCGGTTTGATCAATATTATTACCAAAAATCCAACAAATGCTCCCCTATTCTCTGCTGATGTGTTTACTACTTCTTGGTTGGAAACCAATATTGACTTAGGAGTAAAACTAAATGTTGGCAAGAAAGCCACGGCACTTTTAGGTTTAAATTATTTCAGATACAATCAAAAAATTGATAACGACGGAGATAACTTTACTGATGTTACTCTTTCTGACCGAATTTCCCTTTTTCAAAAATGGACTTTCGACAGAAAAGAAAATCGCTTGTTCACCATTGCCGCGCGTGGCGTTTATGAAGATCGTTTTGGTGGCGATGTGCGTTGGGAGAAAAAATACCGTGGCGGTGACGAAATCTATGGCGAAAGCATTTATACCAAACGAGCAGAATTAATAGGAAGTTACCAAATGCCGTTTCAGGAAAAACTGATACTGTCCTTTTCAGGAAACGTACATTTTCAAGACAGCCGCTACGGTACAACAAGTTATATTGCAAATCAAAAAATTGGTTTTTTACAACTGACTTGGGATAAAAAAATAGGAAATCATGACTTACTTTCCGGAATTGCCACCCGATACAATTATTACGATGACAATACGCCGGCAACTTCAAAACTAGGAACCAACAACCCGGAGAAAACGTGGTTACCGGGAATTTTTATTCAAGACGAAATTACATTCACCGAAAAACAAAAGCTATTACTGGGAATGCGTTATGATTACAACTCAATTCACGGAAGCATCATAACGCCAAGAATCGCTTACAAATGGAAATTGAACGACAATAATATCATTCGTTTGAATGCAGGAACAGGTTTTAGAGTGGTGAATTTATTTACCGAAGACCATGCTGCTTTGACTGGCGCTCGTGAAATTATCATCGCCAATAACCTAAAGCCGGAACAATCCATAAATGCCAATTTGAATTATATCAAGAAAATAAATTTTGATAACGGGACCTTTATTGGAATTGAAACTTCGTTTTTTCATACGCGATTCAGCAATAAAATTGTATCGGATTACGATACAAATCCAAACCAAATTATCTATGACAACATCAACGGTTATGCGATAAGCCAAGGAATCAGTACGAATGTCGATTTTAATTTTCCAAATGGATTAAAAATTATCACCGGCGCTTCATTGCTGGATAACAAAAACGTTGAAAATAACCGAAAAGAAACGCCTTTTTTAACTGAAAAGTTTACGGCAACTTGGAGTGTTTCATATAAAATTCAAGCTATTGAATTGAATATTGATTACACCGGAAATGTGTACAGCCCAATGCAATTGCCACTTTTAAGCGCTTTAGATCCTCGTGCTCCAGAATCGCCTTGGTATAGTTTGCAAAACATTCAATTCACGTATTCTGGTTTGAAATACTTTGAGTTCTATGCCGGAATTAAAAACCTGTTGAACTTTTTGCCTAAACAAAACAACCCCTTTTTAATTGCAAGAACCAATGATCCTTTTGACAAAAATGTGATTTACGACACAAAAGGTCAAGTACTGGCAACGCCCGAAAACCCGTATGGATTAACATTTGATACGACGTATGTGTATGGACCCAACCAAGGAATCAGAAGCTTTTTCGGATTGCGGTATACCTTTAAATAATGAAGAAAAATCTTTTTTTAGTGTTACTTTTATGCTATTCGATTCCTGATGGATTTGCGCAGTTGCAGTCTATTTTATTCGAAGAAATCGACAGTTTACAACGTATCGAAAAAAGAAAAACGATTGTTTTCATTCAAACTGATTGGTGCCAGTTTTGCCATGCGATGAAAAACACCACTTTCAAAAACGAGGAAATCATCAAGGAGCTTAACACTGATTACTATTTTATTAACTTCAATGCCGAAGAAAAGCGAATGGTAGTTTTCAATAAAACCACTTTTCAATTCAAACCCACGGGAAATACTTCTGGAACGCATGAACTGGCCATCGCACTAGGAACAATAAATAAGCAACTGCACTTTCCTGTTTTGTGTGTTTTAAATAGTGAAAACGAGATTATTTTTCAGCACAGCGGCTACTTAAAACCAAAAGAATTAAAGATGATTTTAGCCAAACTAAAAGAATAAAATTGTTTATTTTTGGGGAAATGTCAAATTCCCAAATGAAACACTACGATTATATTTTTACCGGCGCAGGATTATCGGCTTTAATGACGGTTTACAAAATGGTGCAATCAGGATCGTTTACGGATAAAAGTATTTTGTTATTAGATGAAAATGCTAAAAAAACCAACGACAGAACTTGGTGTTTCTGGAAAACTAACGATTCACTTTGGGAACAATCTATTTCCAAAAAATGGGATTGGGCTTTGTTTGCCAACGAAAACTTTCGCAGGGATTTAGACTTGCAACCGTACCACTACAATATGGTGAAAGGACTTGATTTTTACAACCAAGTTTTCGATTTGCTTTCGACACAAGCGAACATCACGTTCATTAACCAGAAAGTCTTGGAAATCGAAGAATCCGAAACTATAATTTTGGTACAAACCGAAAATGAATCCTTTTCGTGCTCTAAATTATTCAACAGCATTTACCACAAAAAAAAAGCAGAAAACCAAACTAAATATCCTGTTTTACAACAGCATTTTATTGGTTGGTTTATCAAAAGTGAGCAAGCTGTATTCAATATGGAACAAGCCACGTTTATGGATTTTTCGGTAGAACAAAAAGGAAATACCCGTTTTATGTACGTGTTGCCTACCTCAAAAACGGAGGCATTACTGGAATACACCTTGTTTTCGCACCAGCATTTAAAAAAAGAAGAGTACGAAAACGAAATTAAGCAATACATCGAAAAATTGGGCATTACGAACTATGAAATCGTCGAAAAAGAGCAAGGCAGCATCCCGATGACGTGTTATCCTTTTTGGAAATCGAATACTAAAAACGTCATCAACATTGGTACTTCTGGCGGTTGGACCAAAGCGAGTACGGGTTACACTTTCAAAAATTCTGATAAAAAATCAAGTGAATTGGTTGCCTTTCTACAAAGAGAAACCGACTTCACTAAATTTCATAAAAAGACCAAATTCTGGTTTTATGATTTGCTATTATTAGACATTTTAGATCGAAAAAACGAATTGGGTTCCCACATTTTTTCTTCGATGTTCAAAAAAGGAAATCCTGTGGTTATTTTCAAATTTCTAGACGAGGAAACCTCTTTTATTGAAGACATTCAAGTTATTTTAAAATGTCCGAAAATGTTGTTTATCAAAGCCATTTTTAACGTGGCGACCAAAGCCCTAAAATAACAATCAAACTATAACAAAACTTTATAATTGAACACTTATTCTTGATTGTAAACTTTGTAACTTTGCAGGACAAAATTAATAATGATTTAAATAAAAAGATATGTATCCAGAAGAAATGGTAAAACCAATGCAAGCGGAATTAACGACTGCAGGTTTTCAAGATTTACATAGTGCTGAAGCCGTAGAAAACGCAATGAAACTAGAAGGAACAACGCTTGTAGTTGTAAATTCGGTTTGTGGTTGTGCTGCTAGAAACGCACGCCCAGGAGCAAAAATGAGTTTAGAAGGTGCTAAAAAACCAGACCATTTAATTACTGTTTTTGCAGGAGTTGACAAAGATGCAGTTGATGCTGCAAGACAACACATGTTCCCTTTTCCTCCATCATCGCCAAGTATGGCTCTGTTCAAAAACGGAGAATTAGTACACATGCTAGAGCGTCACCACATTGAAGGTCGCCCAGCAGAACTAATTGCTGAAAACTTGAAAGACGCTTTCAACGAGTATTGCTAATGCCTGATAAAGTATAGATTTTAAAACCACGTTTCGGCGTGGTTTTTTTATTTAGGGATGGTGATTATTGTTTGTATTTAAGACAAAGTTGTCACTCTGACGAAGGAAGAGTCTCCACAAGTTGCTCAAAATACAAAGATTGCTCCGCCAGTTCGCTAACGCTCGGGTCTACGTTTTTCAGAATGACAAACTAAACGCAATAAAATCAGTCAATTGTATCTCCAAATCAGTCCCAAAATTGTCACTCTGACGAAGGAAGAGTCTCCACAAGTTGCTCACCAATCAGAGATTGCTCCGCCAGTTCGCTAGCGCTCGGGTCTTCGTTCCTCAGAATGACAAATAACCGTAAAAACAATTAAAAGCTTACTTGTCAATCTGACGAAGGAAGAGCATCAATAAGTTGCTCAACAAATAAAGATTGCATCGCCAGTTCGCTAGCGCTCGGGTCTTCGTTTTTCAGAATGCCAAAATAATTGCAAAATACCTCCTCACCACAACTCCCCTAGCCCAGATTGCAGCGGCATCCTCTTGTTGTAGCGATAGCGAAAACAAGAGATATAGCGGAAAGCTGGAAATAGCTCCTAAAAAAAACAAACCATTAAGACATTAAGGAAAATTAAGCGTCTATTGTTAATGATTGCGAACCTTAGTTCCTGTAATACTTTGCGCCTCTGAACCTTTTTGCCTACTTTTGCAAAAAATAAATTTCTCACTTAAACTGTTTATAGCATGCAACTGTACAACACCTTAAGCGCAGAGGAAAGAGCCGTCATGATTGATGATGCCGGAAAACAAAGACTCACTTTGTCGTTCTATGCTTATGCGCAAATTCAAGATCCAACTCAATTTCGAAACGATTTATTCCGCGCTTGGAATCCTTTAGTAGTTCTAGGCCGAATTTATGTGGCCAAAGAAGGTATCAATGCGCAATTATCATTGCCTGCCGATAATTTTTATGCCTTCAAGGACACGCTTGAGGAATACGATTTCATGAAAGGGATGCGCTTGAATATTGCCGTGGAGCATGACGATCACTCGTTTTTGAAACTAACAATTAAGGTGCGTGACAAAATAGTTGCCGACGGTTTGAACGATGAAACTTTTGATGTAACCAACATAGGTGTACACCTAAAAGCGAAGGAATTCAACGAAATTCTTGACGATCCCAACACAATTGTAGTCGATTTTAGAAATCATTATGAGAGTGAAATTGGCTATTTTAAAGGCGCCATAACTCCTGATGTAGATACGTTTAGAGAGTCGTTGCCAATTATTAATGAGCAATTAAAAGATTTTAAGGAAGATAAAAACTTGGTGATGTATTGCACTGGAGGAATTCGTTGCGAGAAAGCATCGGCTTATTTTAAACACCAAGGTTTTAAGAATGTTTTCCAGCTGGAAGGTGGTATCATTAATTACGCCAAGCAAATAAAAGAAGAAAATCTAGAGAGCAAATTTATAGGTAAAAACTTTGTTTTTGATCACCGCTTGGGCGAACGAATTACTGACGATGTTGTTTCGCAATGCCATCAATGCGGCACCGCTTGTGATGTGCATACGAATTGCGTGAACGAAGGTTGTCATTTGCTTTTTATTCAGTGTGAATCTTGCAAAGAAAAAATGTATGGTTGTTGTTCTACAGAATGTGCTACGATTATTCACTTGCCCGAAGAGGAGCAAAAAGCCATTCGTCGCGGTATAAAAAACGGAAATAAGATTTTCAAAAAAGGGAAATCTGACAAGCTACTTTTCAAAAATAATACAGATCCTTTGGCGGCTATTCCCGACTTAATTGAGCTTGCAAAACGCAAACCTGTTGCAAAAAAAGCGGTGAAAATTAAAAAAGAATACCTTGGTAAAGGCGCTCACTTTTTCCCGAAGTCAAATGTTGGACAGTTTTTAATTGAAGAAAATGAGTTAACAATTGGCGATACTGTATTGATAAAAGGGAGCACTACTGGAGAACAAATTTTAAAAATCGATAAAATGATGGTCAATGACACCGCGCAACAAAAAGCCGTTGCTGGCGATACGTGCACGTTTCAACTCCCCTTCCGGATTCGATTATCCGATAAATTATACCGCATTTTAGAATAAACCTCTAACGCTACATGAACTAGTACCAACCCATTATAATTTAAATTGTAATGGGTTTTTTAGTATAAATTTATGAATTATTGCCCTAAATTGGCGTTGTTCCATAAAATTAAAAAATACTATCTTTACACATTAAACGTTTTAAGAACTTAAGTTGTGCTCGTCACAACACTACATATAAGATTATGGCATGTACAAGTTGTTCAACTTCTGATGGTGGCGCACCAAAGGGTTGTAAAAATAATGGGACTTGCGGCACCGATAGCTGCAATAAATTAACGGTTTTTGATTGGCTTTCGAATATGAGTTTGCCCAATGGCGACGCCCCTTTTGATTGCGTTGAAGTACGTTTCAAAAACGGCCGAAAAGAATTTTACCGCAATACCGAGAAATTAACTTTGAGTATGGGCGACATCGTTGCCACGGTAGCTTCACCTGGTCATGATATTGGAATTGTAACACTTACAGGAGAATTGGTTCGCATCCAAATGAAGAAAAAAGGAGCCAATCCTTTAAGCAATGAAATTCCTAAAATTTATAGAAAAGCTTCTCAAAAAGACATTGACATTTGGTCTACTGCTCGCGATAAAGAAGAGCCTATGAAGGTTCGCGCACGAGAACTGGCGATTGCTCAAAAACTGGAAATGAAAATTTCGGATATCGAATTTCAAGGAGATGGATCTAAGGCTACTTTTTACTACACCGCAAATGACCGAATTGACTTTAGAGCTTTAATTAAAGATTTTGCTAAAGAATTCAGTACTCGTATTGAGATGAAACAAGTAGGTTTCCGTCAGGAAGCAGCTCGTTTAGGTGGAATAGGTTCTTGCGGAAGAGAATTGTGTTGTTCTACTTGGCTGACTGATTTTAGAAGTGTAAATACCTCAGCTGCACGTTACCAACAACTGTCCTTGAATCCACAAAAACTGGCGGGACAATGCGGTAAATTAAAATGCTGCTTGAACTATGAACTAGACACCTACATGGATGCCTTAAAGCATTTCCCAGATTTCGAAACTAAGTTAGTTACTGAAAAAGGAGATGCCATTTGCCAAAAACAAGATATTTTTAAAGGCTTGATGTGGTTTGCATACACGAATAATTTTGCCAATTGGCATGTGTTGAAAATTGAACAAGTACAGGAAATTGTTGCCGAAAATAAACTTAAGAACAAAGTTTCTTCGTTAGAGGATTATGCTATTGAGATTGTTGTTGAGCCTGAGAAAAACTTCAACAATGCCATGGGTCAAGAAAGTTTAACGCGATTTGACCAACCTAAACCAAAGAAAAAACAGCATAAAAAACGCAAAGCTGGTGGGGAAAATGTGATTGTAGCCAATAGCAGTAAACCTATCAATAAAAACAATAATAATCGTCAGCAACAAGGTGATAAAAAGCATGCAGAGCCAAGAAAACCAATAATTATTACCAAAAATGTGGATAAAAAATAGCGCTTTACTCCTTTTAGTGATGATTATCTTTTCTTCATGTGACAAGAAAAGAGTTTTTGATGAATACAAATCGGTAGGTAGTGCGTGGCACAAAGACAGTATTGTTACCTTCAATTTACCAGAATTGGACTCTACAAAACGCTATGATTTGTTTATTAATGTTAGAGACAATAATGATTATCAATTCAACAATTTGTTTTTAATTGTGGCGTTGGAATTACCAAATGGATTTACAAAAGTAGACACACTTGAATACCAAATGGCAGAGCCAGACGGCACATTATTAGGCAATGGTTTTTCAGACTTAAAAGAAAGTAAACTTTTTTATAAGGAAAATGTACGGTTCAGATCAAAATACAAAGTATACATCAAGCAGGCAGTTCGAGAAAACGGTAAGGTTCTCGGAGTAAAAGCATTAGACGGTATTACAGAAGTAGGTTTTAGAATAGAAAAAAAAGAATAAAATAGTATTATGGCTATCAAAAAAAATAACAATCAGGCGCAAAACAGCGATAAGAATATTGCTTACTATCAAAAGAAATTTTGGAAAATTTTTTTCTATGGAATGGGTGCTGTTGGTTTGTTTTTCTTATTCGCTTCATGGGGACTTTTTGGTTCGATGCCTTCTTTTGAAGATTTAGAAAATCCAGACTCTAACCTTGCAACCGAAATCATTTCGGCAGATGGTGTGGTTTTAGGAAAGTATTTTGAAAAAAACAGGTCTCAATTACACTATGCTGATTTACCAAAAAATTTAGTACAAGCACTAATTGCTACCGAAGATGCTCGTTTTTATGAGCATTCTGGCATTGATGGCAGAGGAACTTTGAGGGCCATTTTTAGTTTAGGAACGAGCGGTGGAGCGAGTACATTGACTCAGCAATTTGCCAAACAATTGCTACACGGAGAAGGTTCTAAATTCCTACCTTTTAGAATCGTACAAAAAGCACAAGAATGGATAGTCGCCATCCGTCTGGAAAGGCAATATACAAAAAATGAAATCATCGCCATGTACTGCAACGTATATGATTTTGGAAACAATTCTGTTGGGGTAAGTTCCGCAGCTAAAACTTATTTTTCTAAAGAACCTAAGGATTTGACCATTAGCGAATCGGCAATACTAGTAGGGATGTTTAAAAACTCTGGTTTATACAATCCTGTACGAAACCCAGAAGGTGTGACAAACCGCAGAAATGTGGTGCTTTCGCAAATGGCAAAAGGAAAAATCATCACCAAAGAGGAAAAAGAAAAACTACAAAGTTTACCGATTAAATTAAATTTCAAATTAGAAACCCACAAAGACGGTACAGCTACGTATTTTAGAGAATACCTGCGTGATTACATGAAAAAATGGGCAGAAGAAAATAAAAAACCAGATGGATCAGATTATGACATTTACAAAGATGGTCTAAAAATCTATACTACAATTGATTCCAGAATGCAGTTGCATGCTGAAGCAGCCGTTTCTGCACACATGGCCAACCTACAAGAAGAATTTTTCAATCAATCAAAAGACAATAAAAACGCTCCTTTTGTCAACATTTCCTCTGTAGAAACTCAAAAGATTCTTAATCAAGCTATGAAATCATCAAATAGATGGGCTGTTATGAAATCTATGGATAAAAGCGAGGAAGAAATTATAAAATCGTTCAGCGAAAAAACAAAAATGACTGTATTTTCTTGGGAAGGAGAAAAAGATACCATCATGACTCCATTAGACTCCATTAGGTATTACAAGCACTTTTTACAATCGGGATTGATGGCAATGGAACCACAAACCGGTGAAATAAAAGCTTGGGTAGGTGGTATCAATTATAAATATTTTCAATACGATCACGTAGGTCAAGGTGCTAGACAAGTAGGGTCGACCTTCAAACCATTTGTATACGCTACCGCCATAGAACAATTGAACATGTCTCCATGTGACTCTATTGTTGATGGTCCGTTTATGATTCGTAAAGGACGTCATAACGTAACCGAAGATTGGGAACCTAAAAATTCCGATAATAAATACCGAGGCATGGTTACTCTGAAAAGGGGTTTAGCCAATTCTATAAATACAATATCGGCTAAATTAATTGACAAAGTAGGACCGGAAGCCGTAATTGATTTAACTCATAAATTAGGGGTGAAATCCGAAATTGTAAATCAACCATCCATTGCACTTGGTGCCGTAGAAATCACTGTAGAAGATATGGTTGCCGCATACAGCACTTTTGCAAACCAGGGTGTTTATATGAAACCCCAATTTATATCAAAAATTGAAGATAAAAGTGGAGTAATCATTTACGAGCCCATTCCTGAATCACACGATGTTTTAAACAAAGACATCGCTTATGCAGTCATTAAATTACTGGAAGGTGTAACCGAAGGAGGTTCTGGAGACCGTTTACGTACCACTGGTGGAGGTAATGGCGACAACCGCTGGACTGGATATCCCTATTCTTTTAGAAATCCAATTGCAGGAAAAACAGGTACAACTCAAAACCAATCTGATGGTTGGTTCATGGGAATGGTTCCTAATCTTGTAACGGGAGTTTGGGTAGGTTGCGAAGACCGTTCTGCCCGTTTCAAGAGCATTACCTACGGACAAGGAGCTACTGCAGCACTACCAGTTTGGGGATATTTCATGAAATTATGTTACGAAGATCCTGCTCTAAAAGTATCCAAAGAACCATTTGAAAGACCTTCTAATCTATCTATAAAAGTAGATTGTTACGTTCCTAAAAAAGTTGTAGATACCACTGCTGTAGAACAAGATACAGAGGAGTTTGAACTTTAAAAGTCCTTGTGAGGAACGAACGGTACTCCTAAGAATATTTAAAAAATTATAATTACATCAATAGCACCTTATTTTTATGATTAACAAAAAAGTAAATAACGTTCAAGATGCCCTTCAAGGAATTGAAAACGATATGACTATCATGCTTGGCGGTTTCGGATTATGTGGTATTCCAGAAAATTCTATCGCCGAATTAGTAAAAAAAGAAACGACAAATTTAACCTGTATTTCAAATAACGCAGGAGTTGATGATTTTGGTCTTGGTCTGCTTTTGCAAAAACGTCAAATTAAAAAGATGATTTCATCTTATGTTGGGGAAAATGCCGAATTTGAACGCCAAATGCTATCTGGAGAACTCGAAGTTGATCTTATTCCACAAGGGACTTTAGCAGAACGCTGCCGCGCAGCACAAGCTGGAATTCCTGCTTTTTTTACACCAGCCGGTTATGGAACTGAAGTAGCCGAAGGTAAAGAAGTTCGTGAATTTAATGGAAAAATGCATATTATGGAACACGCTTTTCAAGCTGATTTTGCGATTGTGAAAGCATGGAAAGGGGACGAAGCCGGAAATCTAGTTTTCAAAGGGACGGCTAGAAACTTCAATCCATGTATGGCTGGAGCTGCAAAAATTACCATTGCAGAAGTTGAAGAACTATTGCCCGCTGGAAGTTTAGATCCAAATGAAATTCATATTCCAGGAATACTTGTAAATAGAATTTTTCAAGGCGAGAAATACGAGAAACGAATTGAACAACTTACAGTAAGAAAAATTTTCTAATCATGGCTTTAGATAAAAACCAAATTGCAAAACGCATCGCAAAAGAATTGAAACACAACTATTATGTGAATCTTGGAATCGGAATACCAACGCTAGTAGCAAACTATATCCCAGAAGGTATTGATGTTGAGTTTCAAAGTGAAAATGGCGTTCTTGGAATGGGACCATTCCCATTTGAAGGGGACGAAGATGCCGATTTAATCAACGCAGGAAAACAAACCATAACAACATTACCAGGCGCAAGTTTCTTTGATTCTGGATTTAGTTTTGGCATGATTCGTGGCCAACATGTAGACTTAACAATTCTTGGCGCTATGGAAGTTTCTGAAAATGGTGATATAGCCAACTGGAAAATCCCAGGAAAAATGGTCAAAGGAATGGGCGGCGCAATGGATTTAGTCGCTTCGGCAGAAAACATTATTGTAGCCATGATGCATGTGAATAAGGCTGGAGAATCTAAAATTCTTAAAAAATGTACGTTGCCTTTAACTGGTGTAGGATGCGTTAAAAAAGTTGTTACTGAACTTGCTGTACTTGAAATAACATCACAAGGATTCAAGCTGCTAGAACGAGCACCTGGCGTAACCATAGAACACATTGTTGCTTCAACCGAAGCAACATTAATTATTGATGGTGAAATTCCAGAAATGATACTCGATTAAAACTGTCTTCACCCAAATAGAATACAACAAAAAATACATCCTATAGACGGATGTATTTTTTTTTATACTGTTTTGTAGTATTTATATTCGGCATCAAATCTTAAAAAAATATAAATACACCCCTATTTTATCTATTAGAACAGCAATACTAAAATATATTTTAACAAAAAATTAATATTACATAGTTTTTTTGTTAAATTCGCAATCGTGTTTAAATTTATTTTTTTAAACAACTAACCAAAACCCAAACCAATGAAAACAAAATTACTCGGTAAAATTGCCTTGTTTGCTTCCGTTTCTTTTTTTGCAATAGAAGCACAAGCACAAGATGCAACCAAAAATGTAAAACAAAAAATTACGGATGAAAAAGGAAAACCTTCTTTGATCGTTTTTAATGAAAAGTCTACTTACAAATCCTCAGATGCTCAAAAAGCATTGACCGAACAACTAGGTTTGAAAGCCAATTCAAATTTTTCAAAAACCAAATCTGAAACTGATAAATTAGGAATCTCTCACGACAAATTCCAATTGTATCACGAAGGCTTAAAAGTTGAATTTTCTACCTACACGATACACTCAAAAGCTGGAAAATTAGAATCTATGAGCGGTGATTATTATGCCCCAGAAAAGGTAAACACTGCTCCTAAATTAAATAAAGACCAAGCATTTGCTCAAGCACTAAAAAAAATAGGCGCAAAAAAGTACCTATGGGAAACCCCTGCAGATGCAAAAATGATGAACTACGAAAAACCGACTGGAGAGTTGGTTTTACTTCCTTCAACAGAAAGCACTACAACAAAACAAAAAAGCAACAACCTACGTTTAGCTTACAAATTTGATATGTATGCTTCACTACCTGTTAGTCGTGGCGATTTATACATAGATGCTACTACTGGCGAAGTTTTGCTGTACAATGCAACTATCAAACACCTTGGCGAATACAGCCATGGAAAGCAATCTAATGCAAGTACTGCGACAAACAAAAGTGCAGTTTCAGCAGCTGTGGTTGCAGCTAATGCTGCTACTCGCTACAGCGGAACGCAATCGATACAAACTGCTCTAAGCGGATCAACTTATATTTTATCTGATGCAACCCGTGGTTTAGGAGTTCAAACTTATAACTCAGCTAGAACAGCTACTTATCCTACCACTAATTTTACCGATGTAGATAACAACTGGACTGCGGCAGAATTTAACAATACCAATAAAGACAACGGAGCGTTAGACGCACATTGGGGCGCAGAAAAAACATACGATTATTTTTCAACTAAACATGGACGTAATAGTTATGATAATGCTGGAGCAAAAATAAAAAGTTATGTTCACTACAACCTAATTGCAGCTGGATATCCAGACAATAATAATGCGTTTTGGAACGGTTCAGTCATGACGTACGGCGACGGAAGCGGTACTGGAGGATTTGACATCTTAACTGCATTAGACGTAGCTGGTCACGAGATTGGTCACGCTGTTTGTAGCAATACCGCTAATTTAACGTATCAGAACGAGTCTGGTGCAATGAATGAAGGGTTTTCGGATATCTGGGGAGCTTGTATTGAGTTTTCGGCTGCACCAACAAAATCTACATGGTTAATTGGTGAAGATATCGAAAGAAGAACTGGTCGTGTATCACTTCGTTCAATGAGCGATCCTAACGCCGAGGGACAACCAGACACTTATAAAGGAACCTACTGGTATGCAGGAACTGCAGATTCAGGTGGAGTACACACTAATAGCGGCGTATTAAACCACTGGTTCTACATTTTAGCTATCGGAAAATCAGGAACAAACGATATAGGAAGTGTTTATAATGTAGCAGGTATTACAGTTGCCAAAGCAGAAAAAATAGCCTATCGTTTAGAAAGCGTTTATCTTACTGCAAGTTCAAATTACGCTAATGCTAGAACGTACGGTATTCAATCAGCAGTTGATTTGTATGGAGCAGGTTCTCCAGAAGTAATTGCTACTACAAACGCCTTTTATGCTGTAGGAGTTGGCGCTGCTTATGCTGGCACAGCTGATACTACTGCACCGTCTACACCTGCAAGCTTAACTGCATCAGGAACAACTTCAACAACAACAAACTTATCTTGGACAGCCGCTACTGATAATGTTGCAGTAACCGGGTACAATGTATATCGAGGTACCAGCTTATTAGCCACAGTTACTGGGACAACGTATGCCGTTACAGGATTAACTGCTGCAACAGCCTATACTTTCACAGTAAAAGCAAAAGATGCTGCAGGAAATTTATCTGCTGCTAGTAATGTAGCAAGCGTTACCACATCTGGAACTACAGTAACGTACTGCGTTTCTAAAGGAAGTAATGCAACATCTGAATACATTGACTATGTAGCTTTGGGTGGAATTGCCAATACAACTGGTGCCAATGCAGGATATGGAAACTTTACAGCCTTGACAGGAAATGTACCTTATGGATCAAACACTATTTTGTTTAGCGCAGGTTTTAGTGGTTCTGCGTATACTGAATATTGGAAAATATGGATTGATTATAACAAAAATGGTGTTTTTGAAACAGCTGAGCAAATCGTTTCCGGTTCTTCGTCAAGTAGTGCAAACTTAACAGCTACATTTACGGTTCCTACGACAGCCTTATCTGGACCTACACGTATGAGGGTATCCATGAAATACAATGCTGCTCAAACTGCTTGTGAAACTTTTTCATACGGCGAAGTAGAAGACTACACCGTAAACATTGGTGGAGCAGCAATAGCAGGTTTTGCAACAAGTTTTGCAGATGGTTTAGGTGATGAAAATAATATATTTGAATATACTATGTCTCCAAATCCTACTTCTGACTTCTTAAATATTAAAATGGCAGATAATCGCAGTGCTACTTTCAGCATTTTTAATTTCCTAGGTCAAAAAATAGAGACGGGGAAAATATCTGAAAATGCAATTAATGTAAGTAAACTAGCTTCTGGAGTATATCTCTTAGAGGTAAACGATGGTCAGAAAAACATCACTAAAAAATTCATTAAAGAGTAATATTTTTTTTAAATACATTAAAAGGGGGCAGTGCATAACTGCTCCCTTTTTTATTTATAACCCTAACGCATTAAAAAATTTAAGATTTATGGTAAAAAAGTAAGCTATTAGATACCTTGCAATTCAGTTGGCTTTAAAACACTACATGACAGAGAACTAAAGTATAACATAATGGTAGTTTAGTAAGTAAAGGCGTTGGTAATCACGTTCAACGATGGAGCAGAAACGATAGTAAAACTAATCAACAAGGTGTCAATTAGTTCTAGTTTTAAATCAAAAAAAAGCCTCACGGTATTCTGTAAGGCTTAATTTTTATACTATAAAATAATTTAAATTTTATGATCGTTGATAGCGTCTTTTCATGTCTGAAATCTTAGCTTTTAATTCATTTAAAAGAACCACGTAGCAACAAAAATAGCAGTAACTACACATATCACATCAACAATAAGCATGGTGCCTAATGCGTAACGCGTGTTTTTGATGTTTACCGAACCAAAGTATACCGCAATTACATAAAACGTACTTTCGGCGCTACATTGAAAAATACTAGCCAATCTAGCAGTTAGCGAGTCGGCACCAAAAGTATTCATAGAATCGATCAAAAACCCTCTAGAACCCGCAGAACTAAATGGACGTAGCAACGCTACTGGCAAAGCATCTGTAATTTCTTTGCTTACTCCCATGTTTGAAAAAATAAATGCAATCCAGTTGCTAATTATTTCGAATAGACCGCTGTTTCTAAACAAGGAAATAGCGACTAACATTCCTAGTACATAAGGGAAAATTGTAACTCCCGTTTTGACACCATTGTTAGCTCCTACCACAAACGTCTCAAAAACAGTAGTTGATGCTTCTGTGAATTTCTTTTCATTTACAAAGGAAAAGATAAGCGTAAAAGCGATAATCGCTATTAATATTAAAGCCGATAGATTTGATGTAAAATAGTTTTTACCAATTAAGTCCAACTGATTCACGTACATCAACAAACCTATTATAGCTGCGATTAATGTAATTAGCACCAATACCAAAGAAGCACTCTTGAAATTGATTTTCTGTTTGATTCCAACAATTAAAAAGGCGGCAATTGTACCTATGAACGACGTAATAATACAAGGCAACATCACATCCGCAGGATTACTGGCATTTGCAGCAGCTCTATACCCAATAATAGAAGTAGCAATCAACGTCAGTCCCGAAGCATGTAAACACATGAACATGATTTGAGCGTCGCTAGCTTTGTCTTTTTCAGGATTTATTTCTTGCAGGCTCTCCATCGCTTTTAATCCAAAAGGAGTTGCAGCCGAATCTAGTCCTAGGAAATTAGCAGCAAAATTCAGCGTCATGTACGAAATCGATGGATGATTTTTTGGGATACTCGGAAATACTTTTACAAAAACGGGACTTAAGGCTTTGGCCAATTTTCCCGAAGCACCAGAAATGATTAAAAGCTCCATCAACCCACAAAAGAATGCCAGATAAGCCATCAACGGCAATACTAAATCCAGCAAAGTACTTTTACAGGTAGGCAACAATCCATCTGATTTTTGCACACCACTGTAGATTTTTACGGTTTTATTTTTGAAAACATAAGTCGTGTCTGCATTGAGCGAATCCCGATCAACAATTATGGTTTGGTCTACCGCTGTTTGGATAATATCTTTTATATAAGCAGGAAGTTGCTCTACATATCTTTCCGAAATAAGAATTGGATCGTCCTTCTTTCCGTTCAAAACGTGGTCAATGGTATAATTATCTCCTGCAAATAAACTAAATACTACAAATACAATTGCCGATATAAAAATGACCAACCAAAATCTGCTTAATACCATAACTTATAATTTTTGTAAATGTAATAAATCAATATTCAATGTCAATTGCAATGTCAATTTCAATAATAGAATTTTAAAATTGTATTTCCCATTGAATTTTGATATTGCCATTGAAGTTTCTTACACATGAATAATCTCTTCCTCTATTAACAATTCTTCACGTCTTAATCGGAGGAAAATCTGTGCTACAGCAATCGTATCTTTTTCGCAGTAAGTGACAATACGGTCAATATTTTTTTCTACATAAAACACATGACCCACTTGGCTACCATCAATATCGCCTTTTGAAGAAGGAATTCCGAGTACTTTACACATTAATTTCAAAGACGTAAAATGCTTGTAATCGCCAAATTTCCATAATTCTAGGGTATCCAAATGCGGAATTTCCCATGGTTTTTTTCCAAATAAATTCAGCTTGTCTGGAATTGCAATGTTATTGATAATCATTCGCCGGGCGAGAAAAGGAATATCAAACTCTTTGGCGTTGTGTCCGCACAAAACATGTTGCGGTTGATTGAAGTGATTGTTGAGTAAATTATTAAAGTCGAGAAGGATTTTTTTCTCCTCGCCAAAGAAACTCGTTACTCGAAAATTACGAATGTCCCCTTTGATGGTAAAATAACCTACCGAAATACACACAATTTTACCAAACTCAGCCCAAATTCCAGCACGGTCGTAAAATTCTTCAGCAGTAAAATCATCTTTGCGTTGGTATAGCGTTTTATGTTCCCAAAGCGCTTGCATTTCGTCGTCTAGCGAATTAAAATCTGCTGTTTCTGGAACAGTTTCGATGTCTAAGAAAAGAATGTTGTTGAGATTTATTTTTTCGATCATGGTATGGCACGAATATTTTGAATTTACACCGATTTTACATAACGAATATAAGAATTTTATTGATAAAAAACTAAAAAAGAGATTGTTGCTTATTTGGATTTTCATGTTCTAACAACCATTTTTTGCGCCATAATCCTCCTGCATAGCCCGTAAGAGAACCATCGCTACCAATTACTCTATGACAGGGAACCACGATCCACAGCGGGTTTTTCCCATTGGCGGAAGCTACAGCACGAATGGCTTTTGGGTCGCCGAGAAATTTAGATTGTTCTAGATAGGTTCTTGTTTTACCAAACGGAATATCGAGTAATGCGTTCCACACTTTTTGTTGAAAATCAGTTCCTTTGGGATTGAGTTTAAAGGTAAAATCAACTCTTTGCGAATTGAAATATTCTTGAAGTTGCTGTACCGCCTCTTGTAAAACTACTGGGATTTGAGCGGATACCTCACCCTCCTCTAACACTATTATCTCAGAAACACCATTTACATCACCTGTAATGGCAGCAATTCCTAACGGCGTTTTGATATAAACTGTTTCCATTTTTTAAAGGTAAAAAAATAATCTGTGCGTACTGAATGTAGTCATAAAAAAACCATTCGTACTTGTGAATGGTCTTTGTTCTTAGCCCTGATAGAAGCGGCATCCTCTTGTGGTAGCGCTAGCGAACACAAGAGATACAGCGGATAGCAGGAAATAGCTCCAGATACTGAAACAAGTTCAGTATGAATTATTTTACATGAGAATATACATAGGCTTCTAGCGCTTTTAATTCTTCATCGGACATGGCTTTTGTGATCGCAAAGTTTGTTTTCATGACCTCGTACTGACTTGGATCTACAATAGGCTCGCCCTCTCCTTTTAAAAAAGTAACCATATCTGCATTTTTACTTTTGTAAATGGCCGCAATGTCTTGTAAGCTGGGACCGATTACCTTTTCTGCAGCTTGATGACAAGCGACACAGTTTCCTTTACCCTCAAAAATTTCCTTTCCCAGTTCAACAGGGGATTGGGCTACTTCTTCAGTAGTGGTTGGGTAGAGTGATTCTTTCTTTGTTTCTTCTTTCTTGCAAGATAGAAAGCAACATACGACTACTAAGCAAAGGATCTTTTTCATTATTTTTTATTTAAAAGTATTGCGGCTTCTTTGGCAAAATAAGTCGAAATTAAACTGGCACCCGCGCGTTTGATACACATTAACTGCTCCATCATGGTTTGGTCGTGATCCAACCAACCTCGTTCTGAAGCGGCTTTTATCATGGCATACTCGCCAGACACATGGTATACGGTTACGGGCACATGAACCGCATTTTTTACTTCGCGCACAATATCTAAGTATGCAATTCCGGGTTTTACCATAACCATATCAGCGCCTTCTTCAACATCCCAAAGGGCTTCTTTGATTGCTTCCAGGCGATTGGCATAATCCATTTGGTAAGTTTTTTTGTCTTTTGGCACTACTACATCTGCTTCTTTTGGAGCAGAGTCTAAAGCATCACGAAATGGACCATAAAATGCCGAAGCATATTTGGCAGAATAACTCATGATGCCCACATTGTGAAAACCTGCAGCATCTAAACCTTGGCGCAAGCGTAGTACACGACCATCCATCATATCGCTTGGTGCTACAAAATCAGCACCTGCTTGAGCGTGAGATACGGCCATTTTTACCAAAGCATCATTGGTAGAATCATTTTCTACATCGCCATTTCCTATGATTCCGTCATGACCATAAATAGAATAGGGATCCAAAGCCACATCGGGCATGACAATCATTTCCGGACAAGCGGCTTTGATGGCTCGAATGGTGTTTTGCATGAGTCCGTTAGGGTTCCAGGCTTCTTTTCCGATATTGTCTTTTAAACTTTCGTCGACTTTTACGTAGATGTTGACCGCACGAATTCCCAATGCAAATATTTCTTTTACTTCTTCGACGGTTAAATCAATCGAACGGCGAAATATTCCTGGCATGGAGGAAATTTCTACTTGTACGTTTTCGCCTTCAGCAATAAACATAGGAAACATAAAATCACTTGGACTTAATGTAGTTTCTCTAACTAAGGAACGAATGGATTCGTTGACTCTTAACCGGCGACCTCTGTGTAATGGGAACATATCTTTAGTTTTTCAAGCTCCAGAGGAGCGTAATGTTTATAGTAATTTATTTTATCGTGCTGTTTTTAAGCCCGGTAAGGGCGACATATTTATCTTTAATTAACATCATCAAAAAGATATTCATTTTTAAAATCTACAGTATACAATTTTAAAAATTCTACATATTCCTCTTTGAATGTTTTTGTTTTGTGATGTTCTTCTTGATTTTGTATATAATTGATAACATTAGTCAATTGTGAATGGCTGTAAGTGAATGCTCCAAATCCCGTTTGCCACTCAAATTTACCATTTATCCATGCTTTTTCATTAATGAATCTTGATGAATTGGCTTTTATATCTCTCACCAAATCTGACAAGGCTTTATTTGGCTTTAAGCCAATTAGAATATGAACGTGGTCTGGCATTCCATTGATTGCAATCAATTTTTGACCTTCATTTGTAACGATACCAGTAATATATTTGAATAAATCATCTCTCCATTTACTAGAAATCAGATTTTGTCTTCCTTTTACAGCAAAGACAATTTGGATGTATATTTGAGAATAGGTGTTTGCCATTATAAATTGATGTTGGTTAAATATGTCATCCCTACGAGATTCAATTTCAATTACATAAATTATTTGTTATAAATATATGCACCGTTGGTCGATATAAATATAGCACCGTTGGTTGCTATAAATATACCGCACCGATGGTGCTCCGTCACAACAATACAATCTCCTATACATATTGCGCTCCTACGGAGCTAAAATGAATCGAAATAATATTATTTGCTATAAACATACCGCTCCTTCGGAGCTAAACTATCCAATCAACAGGATTCTCCAGCACTTTCAGTAATTTTTCTTCTTCGCTTCCTACCTCTGGATGATGGTCGTACACCCATTGCACATGTGGTGGCAAACTCATCAAGATACTCTCGATTCTTCCATTAGTTTTTAGTCCAAATAAGGTCCCTTTGTCGTGAACCAAATTAAACTCTACATAACGACCGCGGCGGATTTCCTGCCACGTTCTGTGTTCTGGAATATAGGGTAAGTCTTTTCTTTTTTCTACAATAGGAACATAAGCTTCTAAAAATGAATTCCCAACTTCGGTTACAAAGTTATACCAATCTTGCATTGACATTGTATCTGTTGCTTTGCAATAATCGAAAAACAATCCACCAATTCCACGAGCTTCATTACGATGTGCATTCCAAAAATAGGTATCACATTGTTTTTTATACTTGGGATAAAATTCTAGATTATGTTTGTCGCATGCTGTTTTACACGTTTGATGAAAATGAATCGCATCTTCTTCAAATAAATAATAGGGCGTTAAATCCTGTCCACCTCCAAACCATTGCTGAATCACATTTCCGTTGTCATCGTACATTTCGAAATAACGCCAATTCGCGTGAACGGTTGGTACCAAAGGGTTTTTAGGATGGATTACCAAACTCAATCCGCAGGCAAAAAAATCAGCTTCACCTACATTGAACATCTTTTGCATGGCTTCGGGTAATTTTCCGTGCACTGCCGAAATATTGACACCGCCTTTTTCGATAACATTTCCGTTTTCTATTACGCGTGTTCTTCCTCCGCCGCCTTCTGGACGTTCCCAAAGGTCTTCTCGGAATTTGGCTTGACCTTCAACTGCTTCTAAGCCAGCAACAATTTGGTCTTGAAGGTTTTGTATGTATTGGTAAAATTTATTTTTCATTATACAATTCATATAATTCCATGTCTAATGGAGTTCCATTGATTGGAGTAAATTCATTTTGTAAGGTGACTTGCCAAATAAAACCATTATTTTCAGCTACTTTAACACTCCCTAAATTGGTTTTATGAGCTATAATCTGAAGTGTTTTCAAACCTAAATCCTCAAAAGCAAAATTTGTCATTTCTTTTACCGCAAATGAAGTCAAACCATTTCCTTCAAATTCGGAACCAATGCAGTAGGCAAATTCTCCTTGCTTTTTTTCCCAATCAAGTTTTTTAATAATAATTAAACCTACAATTTGTTGGTTATTTATATCTCGAACAGCAAAAGTAAAATTTGTCTTCTCTGCTATTTCTTTATTCTTAATTGAAATATAGGCTTGCGTCTTTTCTAAAGTACTATTCATTTCCAATGTTACTGGGAAAAACAAATTCAATCGTTCCTTGTTATCCAACATGAACTGATACAATTGATTGGAATCAATTGGTTTCAACTTGTCTACTATATAATTTTCAAATTTCAATTTACTGATTATACTCCTTCACTGCATCCACAAAAGCCTTAGCGTGATCCACGGGAATATTTGGTAAAATTCCGTGACCTAAGTTTACGATGTATTTGTCTTTTCCGAATTCGTCAATCATTTCGTGTACCATTTTCTTAATCACAGGAATTGGAGATAATAATCTTGATGGATCAAAATTCCCTTGTAAAGTGATATTTCCACCAGACAAGTATCTGGCATTTCTTGGAGAGCACGTCCAATCTACTCCTAGTGCCGATGCTCTACTTTTTCCCATTTCGTTCAAGGCAAACCAACATCCTTTTCCAAAAACAATTACGGGTGTTACATCTGCCAACGCTTCGATAATTTGGTTAATGTATTTCCATGAGAATTCTTGATAATCCACTGGAGATAACATTCCGCCCCAAGAGTCAAAAATTTGCACGGCATTTACTCCCGCTTTTACTTTCTCTTTGAGGTATGCAATTGTAGTATCCGTGATTTTTTGCAATAAAACATGTGCTGCTTCTGGATGTTGGAAACAAAATCCTTTAGCCATATCAAAACTTTTAGAACCTTTCCCTTCTACTGCATAACACATAATTGTCCAAGGAGAACCTGCGAAACCAATTAATGGCACCTCATCATTCAGCATTTCTTTGGTCAATTTAATAGCATCAAAAACGTACCCTAAAGTTTCATTTACATCTGGAACGATTACTTTTTCCACATCCTGAATGGTACGAATTGGATTTGGTAAATACGGACCAAAATTAGGTTTCATCTCCACTTCAATTCCCATGGCTTGAGGAATTACCAATATATCCGAAAATAAAATAGCAGCATCTGGAGCGATTCTTCTTATCGGTTGAACTGTAATTTCCGCAGCTAATTCTGGCGTTTGACAACGCGTGAAAAAATCATATTTATCACGCAAAGCGATAAATTCCGGTAAATATCTTCCGGCTTGACGCATCATCCAAACTGGCGGGCGCTGTACTGTTTCTCCTTTTAGTGCTCTTAAAAATAGGTCGTTCTTAATCATGTATTTAAATTTTAGCAGATTGCTAGATGCTTTCCGTTTTATAATATTCAATAACTTCCTCAATCACCTCTTCAATAGTTGGTGTTGCAGCAATTACTATGTTTTTAATTTTCTTTGTTTCTAAAGCTGATCCCGTCGTTTTACCTACGCAAAAGCAAACTTCGTTTTTGATCTTATTGTTTGTTAAATAACTCTCGACCGCAGAAGGGCTAAAAAACAATATGCCATCAAATTTCTCTTGATCAGATATTTTAAATGGGGCCAACTTGGTTTGATACACTTCAATTTCATTGAAAGTTATTCCAGCACTTTTTAATGCTTCCGGCAACGTTTCTTTACGCAAATTTCCACTCAAAAAAGTATAACTTTCTTTGTTGTAAATCAAAGTGATTATTTCAGCTAATTCAGATGCGTAATCCAAATAAACATCAACGGTAAAACCATGCGATTCTAATAACTCCTTGGTTTTAATCCCAACACAAAAAACAGGTTTGGTTTTTAAAACTTCCCAGCCGTTTTGCTCGATCAAACTTAAAACGGCATTTTGACTGCTAAAGATTAAGTTATTGTTGATTGTTTTGAGTTCAAAAAGATTGTTTTTTATTTCGATGAAATCTTGCTCCAAAAGATCCAGATTAGCATCAAGAAGTACTTTCCTTTGCTCGTCAGTCAATGTTTTGGTTGATAAAATACTTGTTTGACTCATTATTTCTTCAAATTAATTTTAATTGTTTTCATCAATTCCACTCCGCCATTATCTAAAATTTCTTGGGCACAATAAAAACCTAATTTTTTCCATTCTTGCATTGGAACGGTTTTTTCAACTTCTATTTTTTGTTTTCCATCTAATGAAAAAAGGACTCCTTTGAACACGATGTCATCTTCTACAAAAACTGCTAAACCGCCAATTGGTGCCGTACAACCGCCTTCGAGTGTTTTTAAAAACTGTCTTTCGATGTGTGTGCAAACTTCGGTATCAATATCGTTAAGTTCGTTTAGCGCTTGTCTACAAAATTCATCATTTGCCATGGCAACAACTACCATAGCACCTTGAGCTGGTGCTGGAATCATCCAATCCAAATCAATATAATCGGTAGGTTTTAAGTTTATTCTTTCCAGTCCAGCTGCCGCAAAAACAGCTCCGCTCCAGTCGCTTTCGTGCAACTTTTGAATTCTCGTATTGACGTTTCCGCGCAAATCTACTACGTTGTGATTGGGATATTTATTTAACCATTGCGCCTGACGACGCAAACTTCCTGTGGCAATTGTACCTCCATTATTAAGAAAATCAAGATTTCCTTTGTGCACCAAAATGTCCAAGGTGTTGGCTCTTTCTAGAACGGCGGCTTGCACAATTCCTATAGGTAATGCCGTAGGAACATCCTTCATGGAATGCACCGCAATATCTACATCGCCATTGATCATAGCAACATCTAATGTCTTGGTGAAAATTCCAGTAATACCAAGCTCGTATAGTGGCTTGTCTAAAATTATATCTCCAGTAGATTTAACGGCTAAAATTTCGGTTTTATACCCTAAATCGTTTAGCTTTTTCTGGACAGTGTGGGCTTGCCAAAGCGCAAGTTCGCTATCGCGGGTTCCTATTCTAATAACTTTTTCTGCCATTTTTATTTTTTGCTTTCAAAAAAGTTTTAAAAAATTAAAAAAACCATTAAGAAATTAAGGATTATTATGAGTTTATTTTGCAGTAGCACCAATCTTGAACACTTTCTCAATCCATTCGATACTTTCATCGACCATTGTATCATCATCTTTTAAGTGATTGGCAAAATGCGTTGTAATTTTTTGGATGATTCTGTTGCTGATTATCTCCGCTTGCTCTTCATTGAAGTTGGAAATTTTCTTGCTTTGAAAATCCAGTTCCGATGCTTTTATCGCATTTAACTTGGCTTTCAAAGCGTGAATGGTTGGGGCAAATTTTCGCCCTTTGGTCCACGTGATAAATTCCTCTTTGATTTCCTCAATAATAGCTTCAGCTGCAGGAATGTGTTTTTTTCTGTTTTCTAAAGTCTCGTCTGTTAGTTGTGACAAATAGTCCATGTGGATCAAGGTAACACCTTCAATTTCTTCCACATTTTCATTTACATTTTTCGGAATTGATAAATCCAATATCAACATTGGTTTTTTCAAATTCAGAATAGCTTTATCAATGGTTGGATTTTGAGCACCCGTAGCTACCACAACAACATCTGCTTTTTGAAGTTCCAAATGCAGTTCAGAGTAATCTTTCACGATTAAGTTTAATTTTCCAGCTAATTTTTCGGCCTTTTCTTTCGTCCTATTAATTAGCGTAATGTGCTCGTTTTTTGTGTGTTTTACTAGATTTTCGCACGTATTTCTACCAATTTTTCCAGTACCAAACAAGAGAATGTTTTTGTTCCCAATGTCTTGCACATTGTTGATAATATAACGAACTGCGGCAAAAGAAACCGAAGTAGCACCAGAACTAATTTCTGTATCTGTTTTTATTTTTTTACTGGCTTGGATAACAGCATTCACTAGTCTTTCCATAAAAGCATTGGCTAAACCCAACGATTTTGACTGTGAAAAGGAATTTCTTATTTGTGCGATAATTTCAAAATCACCCAGAATCTGACTGTCTAAACCAGTTCCTACACGAAACATGTGGCTTATGGCTTCTTGATTTTTATAGACAAAGCCTACCTTTTGAAATGCTTCAACGGAGCCTTGGCTGTTCTCACAAATTAATTTGATTAATTGAAACGGATGTTCTGCATATCCATAGATTTCAGTACGATTGCAGGTAGAAGTGACTATTAAACTCTCTATTCCTTCATTTTTAGCTTGTTCCAGCAACCGCACTTTTGCAGGAGCATCCAAACTAAATTTTCCTCTAATCTCAGCATCTGCTTTTTTATAGCTTAGTCCAACGGCGTAAAAATAATGATGCTTCGATGTATTATTGTTTTCCATATTTGCACTTTTCCAAAAAGTGAGACAAAATTATCACTATAGTATTTATAAAAGTAACGCTAGAAGTTCTTTTTGTATCGCTTCGTGATTTTTTAATTCCAATGTCTTATTTTATGGTAAAAAAATCTATTTTTGTAATGAATTCAAGTCCTTTGAATTAAACTATTTAGAGTTGTTCTAAATAAAAAGGTTTAATAATTATGATTTTCATATTAAAAAAATATCGCTATGGGTTCTCAGGAAATTATAAAAATTGAAGATGACTTTACGCTTATCCGTTTTCAAAATGACGGGATCGAAAATTTTAACGTCCAACGTGAAGTCAGCAGTGGCCTGATTCAATTTCATTTTGGACTAAAGGGAAGCGCCAAATTTATCTTCAACCAAGGGAATTACGCTTTGGAACTAAAAGAAGAAAAATCATTGCTTTTGTACAATCCACAAAAAGAATTGCCTTTAAATCTAGAATTAGCGCCGAATTCTTGGGTGATTTCGGTGATTATTTCCATCAAAAAATTCCACGCATTGTTCTCGAGCGAGGCAGATTATATTACTTTTTTAAGCGCAGACAATAAAGACAAAAAATATTATAACGAAGGCAATATCAGTCCATCAATGGCAATTGTATTGTCGCAATTGTTTCATTACAGTTTGCACCCATCTATTAAAAACTTGTATTACAAAGGAAAAGGGTACGAATTGCTGAGTTTGTATTTCAACCGAACCGAAGACCCAAATGCAGAACAATGTCCGTTTTTAATCGATGAAGACAATGTGATCAAAATAAAAAGAGCCAAAGAAATTATTATTGCAAACATGGCTGAACCTCCTGGTTTGCAAGAGTTAGCGGATGAAATAGGATTGAATTTGAAGAAACTAAAAATGGGTTTCAAACAAATTTATGGGGATACCGTTTATGGCTTTTTATTTGATTACAAAATGGATTTTGCTCGAAAATTACTCGACAGCGGTTCCTATAATGTAAATGAAGTAGGACTCAAAATTGGATACAGCACCGGAAGTCACTTTATAGCGGCATTCAAAAAGAAATTTGCTACAACGCCAAAAAAATATTTGATGTCCATCAATCCAAACATGGCGTAATCCATTGATTTCATATATTAAACAATAAATAAAAAATAGTTAAGCACAATTTTTAAAAAAGTAAGTTTAGGTACTTTTGTAATAATAAAAAACAACAACATGAAAGGTGTATTATTAGTAAATTTAGGTTCTCCAGAAAGTCCAACTCCAAAAGATGTAAAACCGTATTTAGATGAATTTTTAATGGACAAATACGTAATTGATGTTCCGTTTTTGTTGAGAGCATTATTAGTTCGAGGAATAATTCTGCAAACAAGACCTAAAAAATCGGCTGCTGCTTACGCAAAAATATGGTGGGATGAAGGTTCTCCATTGGTTGTTATTTCCAAAAGAATGCACGAAAAAGTACAAAAACTTGTTGATGTACCTGTATCGCTTGCGATGCGTTACGGAAATCCGTCCTTGCTTTCTGGATTACAAGAATTGCATGATAAGGGCGTGACAGAAGTGCTACTTTTTCCTTTGTATCCGCAACATGCCATGGCTTCTACTACTACAATCTTAGAACTAGCTGAAGAACATCGTAAAAAATATTTCCCAGAAATGAAATTTACTATTGTTCCTGCTTTTTATAACAAACCTGATTACTTGCAAAACCTTGCCGATTCTATCAAAGGACATCTAGAAGGTTTTGACTACGATCATTTATTATTTTCCTACCACGGTATTCCAGAGCGTCACATTCGCAAAACGGATATTACCAAGTCACATTGTAAAATAGACGGTTCTTGTTGCAACACGCCTTCGCCAGCGCATGAATTTTGCTACCGTCACCAATGTTACGAAACCACGAAACAAGTGGTAAAATTACTAGGTATCCCAGAAGGAAAATACAGTCAAACTTTTCAATCGCGTTTAGCAGGAGATAAATGGTTGACTCCATACACTGACGTGGAAGTGAATAAAATGCCAAAAAAAGGAATTAAAAACCTTGCCGTTGTAACACCTGCTTTTGTATCTGATTGCTTAGAAACATTAGAAGAAATTGCCATGGAAGCCGGTCACGAATTTAAAGAAAATGGTGGTGAAGAATTTTTAGCTATTCCTTGTTTAAATGATGGAGATGATTGGTGTGCAACGGTAGGAAACTGGATCACAAAATGGTCAAATGTTTCGGCACCAATTAAGGTTGAAGCTGAAAAAATAACAGCGTAAATGACTGTTACCGCTGATGAGTTAGGTACTCAGGACATTAAAAAACTTTTGATCAAACAAGCCGTCCCCTCTTCTATTGGAATTTTATTCATGTCGATTAATATTTTAATTGACACCATTTTTGTTGGGCAATGGATTGGTTCATTAGCTATTGCAGCGGTAACCGTAGTTTTACCTATCACCTTTTCGATTTCCTCTTTAGGAATGGCAATTGGTGTAGGCGGGGGCTCCGTACTTTCTAGAGCTTTAGGCGCTAATGACCGAGAGAAAGCTTTGCTCACTTTTGGCAATCAGATCAAGATGACTTTTTTATTGGCTTCTATTTTTGTACTGTTTGGACTTGTCTACAGCGATGAAATGCTATTGCTTTTTGGTGCAAAAGGAGCAATTATACAACCCGCTAAAGAATTTTTTATCCCCATAATAATCAGTGTACCGTTTCTAGCTCTTTGTATGATGGGGAATAATGTGATTCGGGCCGAAGGCAAAGCTAAATTTGCTATGATAGCTATGATTATCCCCGCATTTGTAAATATTGCCCTGGATATTCTCTTTATAAAATACTTAGATTTAGGAATGTTTGGTGCTGCTTTGGCCACAGCCATATCCTACACAACCTGCTTTTTGTTTGTGCTTTGGTTTTTTATATTTAAAAGTGAAATGCGCCTAAAAATGCGTCATTTTAAATTTGAAAAACAAATTATCAAGGAAATAACCGAGTTGAGTTTCGTTACTTTTTCGAGACAGGGAGTAGTGAGCATTTTGGCGATAATCTTGAACCATACTTTATACACCTACGGCGGCGAACATTCTGTGGCGATTTATGGAATTATCAGCCGAATGTTGATGTTTGCTTTGTTTCCAATTCTGGGAATTACACAGGGATTTCTACCAATTGCCGGGTTCAATTATGGTGCGGGAAATTATTCAAGAGTGAAGGAAAGTGTACTGCTTTCAATAAAATATTCCGCTTTACTAGCTACAATAATTTTTGTTGTTATTTTAATTTTCGCCAAACCTATTGTGACTATATTTACCTCAGACGCCATTGTAATCAATCAAACTCCAAATGCCTTGCGCTGGGTGTTTGCTGCTTCGCCAATTATAGCGGTGCAGTTAATTGGTGCAGCGTATTTTCAAGCAGCTGGAAAGGCAAAAAAAGCATTGCTATTGACCTTAAGCAAACAAGGATTCTTCCTAATACCGTTAGTGCTGATTCTACCAAATTTTTTAGGTATTTTTGGAGTGTGGATTGCATTCCCAATCGCAGATATTTTATCAACGATATTAACTGGCTATTTTCTAAAAAAAGAAATGAATACCAAACTGATTCAAACCAACTATGGAATACTATAATTACCTGAAATCCCTGCACCTCATCTTTGTAATTACATGGTTTGTAGGTCTATTTAATATTGTTCGCTTATTTGTTTACCAAATAGAGGCGGCTGATAAACCATCGCCCGAAAAAGAAATTTTACAAAAACAATTCAAAATAATGACCTATCGCATGTGGTATATTATCACTTGGCCTTCGGCTATATTAGCGAGCATTTTTGCTTTCTGGATGTTGTTTTTTACTGATTTAGGTAACGCTTGGTTAAAAATGCCTTGGATGCACGTAAAACTTGGCTTTGTATTTGTGCTGTACTTATACCATGCAAAATGCCATCAAATATTCAAGCAATTGCAGAATAATCAAGTCAATTACACTTCTAACTTCATGCGTTTGTGGAACGAAGGCGCGACAATTATCCTTTTTGCAGTGGTTTTTTTAGTTATTCTAAAAAATGCAGTAAATTGGATTTATGGTGTTATAGGAATAATTTTGTTTTCCGTTTTAATCATGCTTGGATTTAAATTTTACAAAAAAATTAGAGAAAGAAATCAATCTTAAAATGTTTAAAAGCTTCAAAATAGCAATGCTTTCGCTACGAATTAGGATTTTCCTTTCGATGATTGTATTGATCATAATGGCTTCTGTAATATTAGCGTCCATATCTATTTTTCAATTTAAAAATGAGGCCAAAGAATACCACCAAGAGCGCTTGGAACGAAATGAAAATGCAGTAAAACAACACATTAACTTCATTCTTTCCACCACTACTTATCCTTTGACTTCTGGTAATTTAGATTTAATTTTTAAAGATAAAATTCACGAATTAGCCCACATTCACAACATAGAAATCAACATTTATAGTCTAGAAGGAAAACTACTAAAATCGTCTAAAGAATCTTTTTCAGTAGACAAAGTGGCTCCACCAATTCCCAAATACATTTTAAAACTGGTGCGCTCTTCCATCGAAAAAAGGTATGTAGATATCAAAACCATTGACGGCAAAAAAAATCGTTCGGCGTTTAGCCAAATCAAGGATGATAAATTCAAACCGCTTGGGATTTTAAATTTACCTTACGTAGAAGACGATGGTTATTATGAAAACGAACTCAAAAGTTTCTTAATTCGCCTAGGTCAAGTGTATACGTTCATGCTATTGATGGCATTCGCTTTTGCCTATTTTTTATCCTCGTATATAACAAAATCCTTGAAAACCATTTCAGATAAACTGAGTGAAACGAGCTTGAACCAAAAAAATGAGAAAATCGTTTTGGAGGCCAACAGTAATGAAATCAATTTATTGATCAAAGCCTACAACGGAATGGTAGATGAACTGGAAAAAAGTGCCATCAAATTAGCGCAAAGCGAGCGAGAAGAAGCTTGGCGCGAAATGGCGAAACAAGTGGCGCACGAAATCAAGAATCCGCTTACGCCAATGCGCTTAACGGTACAAAGTTTTCAGCGAAAATTTGACCCAACAGATCCCAATGTAAAACAAAAAATGAACGATTACTCCGAGACGCTTATTCAACAAATTGACACAATGAGCGCAGTAGCTTCGGCTTTTTCGAATTTTGCTTCGATGCCTGCGCAACAAAATGAAACACTTAATGTTGTAGAAGTCGTAGAACTAGCCATGGATATTTTCAATGAGGAGTATATTGAATTCCTGAGTGATTCTCCCGAAATTATTTCGAAAATTGACCGTACCCAACTCATCCGGATTATCACTAATCTAGCGAAGAATGCCATTCAGTCCATTCCAGAACAGCAAGTAGAAAAATCTGTACTAGTTCGCATTCGCAAAGAAAATAATAATGTCTTGATCACCGTTACTGACAACGGAATTGGCATTCAACTCAAAGACATCGACCGAATATTCGAACCTAAATTTACCACCAAGAGTAGCGGAATGGGTCTAGGCCTAGGAATTATAAAAAACATCATCGAAAATTATAAAGGAACAATTACCTTTGAAACTGAATTTGGAAAAGGAACTACTTTTATTGTTTCGCTTCCAATAATTAACACCTAAAAATACAATTATGAACTACGAAAATATTTTAATTACTACCGAAAATAACATCGCAACGATTACCATCAATCGTCCTACAAAATTGAATGCGTTGAACGTCGCCACAATTTCTGATTTGAACAAAGCTTTCAAAATATTAGCAGCAAATGACGAAGTTCGTGTTATTGTTTTAACGGGAAGTGGTGAAAAAGCATTTGTCGCAGGTGCTGATATTTCTGAATTTGCGCACTTTAGTATCGCAGAAGGAGCGCAATTAGCCGCCGAAGGACAAGAGAAATTATTTGATTTTGTAGAAAATCTAAAAACGCCCGTTATTGCAGCCGTGAACGGATTTGCATTGGGTGGCGGATTAGAATTAGCAATGGCGTGTCACATTAGAGTAGCATCAGAAAATGCTAAAATGGGATTGCCAGAAGTTTCATTGGGAGTAATTCCGGGTTACGGAGGAACACAACGTTTACCACAACTGATAGGGAAAGGTCGTGCCATGGAAATGATTATGACCGCGGGAATGGTAACGGCACAAGACGCATACCGAACTGGACTAGTGAATCACGTTGTACCAGAAGGTGAACTTCTTGACTATTGTATAAGTCTAGCCAATAAAATAATAAAGAATTCTCCGTATGCTATTGGTAAAGCTATTAAAGCAGTTAATGCTAACTTCAAAGAAGGTAAAAACGGGTATGAAACCGAAATAAAAGCGTTTGGAAAATGTTTTGGAACTCAAGATTTTAAGGAAGGAACAACGGCTTTCTTAGAGAAAAGAAAAGCAGTTTTTACTGGGAAATAAGAACAAAAGAGAGCCAATTGGTTCTCTTTTTATTTTATGAGTGAATATCCTTTAAAATAATCTTTCCTTAAAAAGAGATTGTTCGATTTACAACCCTTAATTTTGCATACGCGTTTCAGAATATAACACATCATATAAAAATCAACTTATGTCCTTCCAACCAGTATTTGCCCAATTTTGGGAAAAGGTAAAAGAAAGCATCGAAAACCATACCTACGCTAAACTAACACTTGCCAAAACCATTGGTGATACGGAACTGAAAAACATTTATGTGCGTCCTGTTTTACAAGAAAATGACGTGTTTAGTCTTTCGGTTATAGCGCGCTACAAAACCGAAGAAGTAGAGAGTTTTCATACGCTAGACGAAGCATTTATTGTACTGGCTCCGTATATGAATAACCCATTTTTGACTGCTTTGCTGTTTACTACCGAGAATGACATTACCTTTAAACTTAATAAAAAAAGAGTAGGAAGTATTGTGGAACAAGCACCAACTTTTAAAAATGCTTCGGATGTTATTTTAGAAATGAAAGCGAAAGGGATTTAAAATTAGTGGTCAGTGATTAGAATTTAGTGATCAGTTCATGGTTTATGTGTAAAACAAGACTGAAATAGATTTTTCTGAAGTAAAGCAGTTCAATTTCAACGTCAACAAACTGAATACTAAAAACTGAACACTGCTTACTTACTTCTCCCCTTCCCATTCAGCGTAAAACTGCGCTAGAAAACCTTCCATATAACGATGTCTTTCTTGTGCAATTTGTTTTCCTGTGGCTGTATTCATCTTATCTTTTAAGAGCATTAATTTCTCGTAGAAATGATTGATCGTTGGAGAATCGTTCTTCTTGTATTCTTCCTTAGTCATACTCGAATTTGGCGCGATTTCAGGATCGTAGAGCGTTCTATTTTTAAATCCCCCATAATTGAACGTTCTCGCAATTCCAATCGCTCCAATAGCGTCTAAACGATCTGCATCCTGAACGATACTCAATTCTATCGAAGTAAATTTTTTCTCGAAATTACCGCCTTTGAAGGATATGTTTTCAATGATATTCACCACATGCGTGATAATCTCTTCGTCAACTTGTTCTGATTGTAAAAATTCCCGAGCTACTCTTGGACCAATAGTTTCGTCACCATTATGAAACTTACTATCAGCAATATCGTGCAGCAAAGCACCCAGTTGAACAATAGTGGTGTCACAAACTTCATTTTTCGAAATCAAAACAGCATTTCTATACACTCTTTCGATATGAAACCAGTCGTGTCCGCCTTCGGCATCGTTGAGTTTTTCTTTAACAAAAAGAATTGTTTTAGCAATTAGATCAGGGTTTGTCATTGTTTATTTTATTTTAAAAAAAATGTTGAATTTTAAAGTTATCCAACTTCAAAATCCAACATTTATATTCTTTATTTAGTATTAAGAAATCTATCGTATCAAAGCTGGCTCTACCCATTTGAAAATATGTGACTCTTGTGGAATCACTAATCTTTCAGATATTTTTGCCATTCTTCCTGGTAACTTCATCAAATAATCACGTGCTTTTTCGGCTTCGTCTGTCAAACCAGAAATCTTGTCAATTTCCCATTTGTCAATTAATTTCTGCATGATATCAACATAATCGGCTGCAGTGTATACACCAATTCGTTGTGCTGAATCAGAAAATTGTTCAAATGCGGTACTGATTTTTTCACCTGATTCTCTCAAGAAATGAGCTGGCATAACGATTTTTGCTTTCATCATGTATTGAAAAGCAAGCATCATTTCGCTAGGATCAATCTGGAAAATTCGATTTACAAATTCGCTATACGCATGATGATGGCGCATCTCGTCACCAGCAATCATTTTACACATTTTAGATAATTTGTTATCTCCGTATTTCTTGGCCATTTGCGCCACTCTATTGTGAGAAACATAGGTTGCCAATTCTTGAAAACTAGTGTAAATAAAATTTTTATACGGATCTCTTCCGGTTCCAATATCAAAACCATCGTTGATCAAGTGCTGTGTTGTCATTTCGACTTCGCGCATGTTTACACGGCCCGATAAATACAAATATTTGTTTAGCAAATCGCCATGACGATTTTCTTCACCTGTCCATTGTCTGATCCATTTAGACCAACCGTTTCTTTCTACGTTATCTATTCCCTCTACGTCCATTAACCAAGATTCATACGTTGGCAATGCTTCTTCAGTAATGGTATCACCTACTAAAGTTACCCAAAAATCGTATGGTAATTCTTTTGCAATTTCACGTAATTCTTTGACCTCATCAAAAAAAGTATCGCTCTGAGAATTTGGCAAAAAATCTGTAGGTTGCCATATTTTTTCTACTGGAATTAGATACTGATCGACAAAGCTGTCTACGTTTTTTTCCAAAAACTGCATTACTTCTAATCGAATGTTTTTTATTGACATTATATATAAATTAAATTTTTATTCCTTGAACTACTGCTGCTTCTGTTTTTTCTATCAAATCAGCAAAATCATACTCGCTTACCGCTAAAGGTTTATGCACTACAAAGGTAAGGCGATTTCCTAAACCTAATGGAAAAAATCCGTATTTAACTATTTTCCAAGAATTGTTTATACTTACTGGAACCACGTATGCCGAGGGAGCATTTTTGCACAAAATCTTCAATCCTGTTTGAGAGAAAGCTTTGGGTAAGCCCGTTTTACTTCGTGTTCCTTCGGGAAAAATAACAGCTGAACGATTGTATTTCTCGATATATTCAGCCAATCCCTTAATGGCTGGTATGGCTTGTTTAGGATCTTTTCGATCTATAAGAACTGAACCTCCGTGACGCAAATTATACGAAACACTTGGAATACCTTTTCCCAACTCCTTCTTGCTGACAAATTTACAATGAAATCGACGAAAAAACCAAATCATAGCAATAATATCATACATACTTTGATGGTTCGACACAAAAATCAACGGAACATTTTTTGGAATGCTTTCTCTATTTTCAAATTTATAAGTTGTTCCTAAAAGATTGGTGCACCTCAACAAGAAAAAATTCAAATAATCAACACTTTTCTTGTGCGCTTGGTAGCCAAAAACATTGAAACAAACCCACTGTATTGGATGAAAAATGACCAAAGTTAAGCCGAAACACAAATAATAAATAACAGAAATGGGGTACGAAATCAGTTTTTGCATGCTTTAAAATTTAGCTACAAAAGTAAGAAATATATTTTTAGCGGTATTTACATCCAAAACAATACATAGGCAAAACGTTTAATCGTAACTTTGCGACTTTAAATAGTCTCTTTTTTCTATTACAATGAATTTCACGTACCCAAAAACCGAAAAATTAAAAAGCAAAATCACGATTGGATTATTGTTTACCGAAGGGAAATCTGTATCTAAATATCCGTTGCGATTGGTCTATAAATCAAGTGACTATAACAATCCCGAAACCCGAAACTTCGGGATGGGAGAAAAAATTAAAATGGGCGTTTCGGTTTCCAAAAAGAATTTCAAGAAAGCCGTCGATCGCAATTATTTCAAACGAGTGTTGCGCGAAACCTATCGTTTAAACAAACACCTACTTATTGACAATCTAGACCAACCGTATTCTTTTATGTTTTTTTACCAAACGAAGGACCGCTTATCCTACGAGGAAATCAATACTAAAACCATTCAATTGTTTGAGAAGTTTATTGCTCAAAATTGTAAAAAACCAGCCTCAGAAGTTACTGATACTTCAAAAACATAATCCTTTTACTCTACCAACTAAACATAATTGGCATAAGGTGGCCTCTCCTTCTATTATTTAATGATTAATTCCTATTTTAGTGGTTTCAAAATAAGTCAATTAAACCTATGAACCTTCTTCAAAAAAAATTTATACTCCCTGTTGTCGCCTCAGCGTTTCTTTTTATTGGTACTAGTTTCAAAGATGATTTTTTTGAAATTGCCAAGCAAATCGAGATTTTCACTACTCTTTTCAAAGAATTAAACCGCAATTATGTCGATGAAACAAATCCGGGTGATTTAATGGACAAAGCGATCAAGGGAATGCTCGCCAACCTAGATCCGTACACCGTTTATTTTAACGAGCAGGACGTAGTGCGATTCAAAATCAACAATACCGGAGAATACACGGGAATAGGCGCATTATTAACTCGGAAAGAGGATAAATTAATAGTCAAAGAAGCCTATAAAAATTTCCCCGCCGATAAAGCAGGATTAAAAGCAGGCGACGAAATTATACAAATTGGAGACGTTGTTTTGGCTGATTTTAAAGAGGATGCTTCCCAGCTTTTTAAAGGTGCAAAAAATACTAAAATCGATATCAAATACATCCGACAAGGAAAAACCAGTGCGACTCAAATTGTTTTGGACGAAGTCGAAATTAAATCGGTTCCCTTTTATGCAAAAATAGACGATAAAACGGGCTATATTGTTTTATCCCATTTTAATAAAAAAGCATCCAACGAAACCAAAGAAGCCCTGGAAGAACTAAAAAAACAAGGTGCAGAACGCATCATACTTGACGTTAGAGATAATCCAGGAGGACTATTGAATGAAGCCGTTAATATTTGCAATTTATTCGTTCCCAAAAACGAGACTATTGTTACTACAAAATCAAAAATTGAGAAGCACAACAGTACCTATAAAACAACTAAAGATCCTGTAGATACTGAAATTCCATTGATTATTCTTGTCAATGGTCGTAGTGCTTCTGCCTCCGAAATCGTGGCTGGCGCCTTACAAGATTTAGATCGTGCAGTAGTGGTAGGAAGTCGCAGTTTTGGAAAAGGACTGGTGCAACGACCGGTTGATTTAACCTTTGGAACACAACTAAAAGTTACTATTTCTCGCTATTACACGCCATCCGGAAGATGCATTCAAGCACTGGATTACTCTAAAAAAGACAAAAATGGCAAAGCCATAAAAACCGAAGAGAAAAACTTTAACGCCTTTAAAACCCGAAAAGGAAGAACGGTTTATGATGGAGGCGGAATTCAACCAGACATTGAACTAGAGGATGCTAAATCTAGCCCAATCACCGATGCTTTAATCAAAAACGATGGGATTTTTAATTATGTAACCAGTTATTATTATAAAAATCCTGATCTAGGAAACCGCATACCTACACTTTCTGATGCCGATTTTATAGATTTTAAACAGTTTTTAAAGACCCAAAAATTCTCTTTTGATACCGAAACAGAGCTTGCATTAAAAAATACTTTGGCTGTAGCTAAAAAAGAAAAAATAGACGAGTCCATTCTTGCTGAATACCAACAATTGCTAACCGCGCTTCAAAAAAGTGAGAATGCTTTACTGGACAAAAACCAAAAAGAAATTAAAAATCTTATTTTGGATGAAATTATAAAACGATATCAATACCAAGAAGGACTGTATCAGTATTACATTAAAAATAATTCAGAGATTAAAAAAGCACTAAGCATTTTGAATAATACTACTGAATACAAGACTATACTTAAGATATAATGAAAGCGCTGTAGCCTTTTATAGAGTGTACAAATTTAGTTAGGTTCTTTTCATTTCAATATGCGGAATATCATCTTCTAAATACATTTCACTTGTTTGCACAAATCCGTGGCTTTCATAGAATTTTTTCAGGTACAATTGTGCTCCAATAGTGATGTTGCTTTCGCCAAAATGCAACGCAATTCCAGCTATTGATTCCCGCATTAATTCATGTCCCCATTTTCGATCGCGGTATTTAGGCGAAACGGTAACTCTCCCAATCGATGCGTAATCAAAACTTATTCCGGGTTGAAACAATCTAGAATGTGCTACAATTTCTCCCTCAAACTCACCTATTAGGTGCAAGGCAACTTTATCTTTTCCGTCAAGATCAAGATAAACGCAATTTTGTTCTACTACAAAGATCTCACTTCTTAATTGCAATACATCATATAGTTCGTGAACCGTAAGTGCGTCAAACGCTTTGATTTTCCAATGTACCATCGTCCTTTTTTGTTTATTTAGACTACAAAGAAATGAAAATAAATACTATTTTTTTGGTACTTCAACAGATTTAATAATCGATTCGAGCTCGTGCATGAGATCCCGCTTTTCCTTAGAAGGGGCATAACAAAAACCTTCTAAAACTAAAATACGATTGTATTGCGTATCGATTATGGCATAATTAATAAAAGGACCCGACATGAAATCATTGTTTAATTCCCAAGTTCCCTTCGTTTCAAAGGTTTCTTTTGCATCAAAAGTAATCTTAGAAAGATATGGCGCATACGCTTCTTCGGTGATCATATTCGTATTGGGTTCGGTTCCTGTAATGTATAATTTCCCAATAGAATCGCGTATTCGTATGATATTACTAATAACATCTTTGTCTTTCTTAATCGCACTCAAAGGCACTTGATAAATTAAAAGACTGGTGTTGCCCCCAATAATCTCTTTTTTCAACCACATAAAATTGCTTTTTTGAAGCACATAGGCGTAACCAGAAGGAACTTGTAAATTGATGTGGAATTTATTTGAAATAACAGTCGGATTAATGTGAGATAACCCGTTAATTTTTTGACTTTCGGCAATTTCTGCTTCCTTAATAAGCTGAATCATCTGAGGAGCATGCTTCTCAAGGCTAGCAATTATATCTACACTTGTTTTACCCGAAATATGAAACACATTCTGAGGTGAGGCGTATTGATCTTTGACAATCTTAAATTTATTTAATTCGCCTTTCTTAACTACAATTATTGCTCGAGTGTCCGTCATAAAACCCTCCAATAATTTCACTGGATATTGGTTGATGTTAAACAGGGGTTCTTCTTGTGGCAAACCTATGACTGGGGAAGCAAACTTATTTCTAATGCTGTCACCAACATCTGCATTCCATAATTGATCCTCAATAATAACCGAAATCGTATTGATTTTCCCAGCTGTTTTTCGCGGCATGGATTCCTTGTCATTTTTACAGGAAAAAAACAACAAGGAAAGGAAAGGAAATAAAAAACAGGCTTTATACATTGTGATTCAATTATAAAATAAAACCCAAATTTATAGAAGTTAATTGTATTATCCGTTTATTTTTAACTTCATTCCAGGCTTAATATCTTCTCCGCGAATACCGTTCCATTTTTTTAGATCAGCGATCGTTACTCCCGGATATTTTTGTGATATGCTATACAAAGAGTCTCCTTTTTTTACATAATAATCAAGTGCTTCTTTTTTGGATGGCAATCCGCTATTTGCTTTTTTCTTAAATGAACTAACCGTTGCTTTGTTCGTATTAATGACAATCTCGTCCTTAGCAACAATTAAAGTGGCTCCCACGCCTATGCTATTGTCTGGTAGATTATTCCATTGTTTTAAATCCGTTATAGAAGCTCCAAATTTCTTCCCGATAGTTCCAAGATTGTCGCCTTGTAAAACAATATATTCGATGTCTTTTCGATCTGGGACTGCTGTTACTTCTGTTTTACGGTTGAACTCATTTTTGGCAACTTGTAACGTAGCTCCTATTTGTACATTGTTACTAGCAAGGTGATTCCACTCTTGAATATCGGCAACTGTTACCTCATATTTCTTAGCAATCATGCCTAAGTTGTCTCCTTTTTGCACTACGTACAGTTGCGATGCATTAGTGACAATTGGCCCTGCTGCTATTCCTTTCTTAATTTCATTCTCTTTGTTGACTTTTATTTCATCCGTGTCACCTTTTTGATTGCTTCCTTTTTTATCTGTTGAAGCCAAAGCAACTCTAGTATCTTTAAGAGCACTATTCGCATCCGCACCCATGACTATTTTTAAACTCTTACCAGATGCCAGACTACTACTAGTTAACTTATTCCAATGTTTTATATCTGAAACAGCAACATTATATTTTGCAGCGATGCTTTTTAAATTATCTCCCTTTTTTACTTTGTAATACTTAAATCCAGGAACTTTACCCGCTACTACAGTTGCATTTACCGTGTCCTTTACTACCAATGCTTTTTGCATTTCAAAAGGTCTCTCGCGTTTATCCAATTCATGTTGAACGTAGGCATATATTTGAGCTTCATTAGATACAAAAACAGCAATTTTTTCTTGCGGTAATCTCAAATAATGGTTTTCATTTTGGTAAAACGGAATCACGTTGAGCTTGTAGGACGGATTCAAAACCTGCAATTGTGCCACAGGAACATCCAATAAATCAGATATTTGCTTAAAGGACATTTGTTGTTTGATTGCGATTGTATCCGTGGCAAAATGTTTTACTACGGCTCTATTTGGGACAATTCCGTGTTCCTTGTGGTACTCGTAAATGTACATCGTTGCCAGAAAAGCGGGGACATATCCTTGCGTTTCTCTCGGAAGATTTTTTCTGATGTTCCAATAATTTTGCTGCCCACCCGAACGTCTGATGGCTTTGGTTACATTACCTGGACCAGAATTATAGGACGCCAAAACCAAATCCCAATCACCAAACATTTTATACATATTGGTCATGTACTGCGCCGCTGCGTCACTCGCTCGCAATGGGTCGCTTCGCTCATCAATATAAGAATCGATTTTTAATCCATATTGTTTTCCTGTTTGATACATAAATTGCCACAATCCAGTTGCACCCATTTTAGAAACTGCTTTAGGATTTAAAGCGGATTCTACAATCGCCAAATATTTTATTTCTAAAGGGACATTTTGCTTGGCCAAAGCCTCTTCAAAAATTGGAAAATAATATTCTGAAGTACCCATTAACCGTTCAAATGACTTTTTTCGATACTTTAAGAAAGATTTGATGATGTTCTCAAGTCCTGTATTGTACTCAATATTAAAAGGGGATTTGGCATCCATAGCCGCTAATCGCTCTTTCAAAAGCGCTGTAGGCAACTCGTAATCTACTGTTTGATCGATATTAATGGTTTTAATATCCGCACTAAGATTATTGTACAAATCAAGATTGGTTAACTCCTTCATCCACAAACTATCTACTCGAGAAGCTACTGCGCTTTTTACAAAGGAATTCTTTATCGAATCTAAATAGGATTGTTTTGTTTCTATTTTGGTAAACTCTTTATTTACAACAGTTTCTTGCGAAAATAAATGTACCGATGCTAACAGAAAAAACGATACTGTGGTGTTTTTTATATTCATATTTTTACGATCAAAGACCTATATTTCAAATGATTACAAAGCGTGTTATTTACAAACTTAGCAGGTTTATTGTAAAAATTTAGTTAAAAAGTGTTAAAAATGCAGTTTTAGCCTTGTTTTGAAACATTTTTCTACAATTTTTACAGTAAAACCTTTATAAAAAAATCAGTGAATTATATAAATAAACGACTAAACTATATAAAAAAAAACTCGATGACATTTTGTATCACCAAGGTTTCCTGTACAGTATAACGTAATATTGTCACGCTATGAATCAAGTAAATTTTAGTCTTTGCTCTAATTAATCTAAAATAGCAGCAATTCCAGGTAAAGTGCGTCCTTCCAGCATTTCCAGCATGGCACCACCACCCGTAGACACGTAGCTCATTTTATCTTCAAGTCCAAATTGTTTTACTGCTGCCACAGAATCTCCGCCTCCCACCAGTGAGAATGCTCCGTTTGCAGTTGATTCTGCAATAAAATTTCCTAGCGAAATAGTTCCATGTGCAAAATTCTCCATTTCAAACACGCCTAATGGTCCGTTCCACAAGATTGTTTTAGAGTCCATAATTACTTTTTTGAACTGCTCCAAGGATTTTGGACCTGAGTCCAGACCTTGCCAACCATCAGGAATTTCATTGACATCTACGGTTTGTGTATTGGCTGTATTCGAAAAACTATCTGCTGCAATTACATCAACTGGGATGTGAATTTGAACGCCTTTTTCTTTGGCCAATCTTAAAATTTCCAAAGCCAACTCCTGTTTGTCATCTTCACAAATAGAATTCCCTATTTTACCGCCTAATGCTTTTACAAAAGTAAAAGTCATCCCGCCGCCAATAATCATGTGGTCTACTTTGTCTAAAATATTCTCAATAACCGTAATTTTAGACGAAACCTTAGACCCTCCCAAAACAGCAGTTACTGGTTTTTCACTGTTTTTCAATACTTTGTTTAAACTTTCTATTTCTTTGGCTAACAACAATCCAA